>NZ_JBLUNZ020000027.1:0-18738 GCF_048061935.2 Leucobacter sp. BZR 635
CGCAGGGCCACGGGGCTCCTGCTGCGCGGAGGCGCTCGCCGGCTCAGGGTCGCGGGGCTGCCGCTCGTCGGGACGATCCTCATCTCGCAGCTCGTGATCTTCGCGATCGTGGTGCCCGTAAACCAGTGGCTGTTCCGCGAGGCGCTGCGCTCGGTCGGCCAGACCGGGCTCGACCTCGCCGCCCCGATGCGACCCGAAGGCGTCCCGTTCACGCTCGCGCTCATTGCTCTCATCGTGCTTATTGCGTTCTGGGCAATGGCGCTGCAGTTCGTGCTGTTCACGGTCATGCTCAGCGGATCGCATCGCCGCGCCGCGCCGCGGGATCAACTGCGGCACGTCGGCCTCGTGCTGCGGAAGATGATCCGACCGAGCTCGCTGCCGCTCGTCGGGTACCTGTTCTTGCTCTTGCCGCTCACCGGGTTCGGGTTCACGTCGCTGCTTGCGAAGGGCGTGGCGATCCCACCTTTCATTTCAGGCGAGCTCGAAAAGACGCTTACGAGCGCGCTTCTGCTCATGCTGTTTCTCTTTGTGCTCGGGTCAATCAACGTGCGTCTTGCGCTCACGGTGCCCGTGTTCACCCTCACGTCCGCGACGGGCGGGCGGGCCTCGCGACTGAGTGTGCGGCTCACTCGCGGGCTTGTAGCCGAGTGGGGACTCGTGCTCGCCGGCGCTACGGTGCTGCTCGTCGCGGTCGCTGCAGCGATCCTCTTGTTCGTTGCAGCACTCCTGCCGACGCTGATCGCTGACGCGGTCGCGCCGGACGCCGCTCCCGGTGTAGCCGCGGTGTCGCTCGGCATCGCGCAGCTCCTTGCGCTGCTACTCACCGGGGGCACGACGGCCGCGATCGCGGCAGTGCTGACACAGGGGCTGGCGCTGCGGTGGCAGCGGTTGCCCGCTGATGTGCAGCAGATTCGGCAGGCGGGTCCCGCGGCGGGGGCGCGCCCCGCTCGGCCCGTGGAGCGCGGGGGCCGCCGCTTCGTGCTGCCCGCTGTCACGGTCGGCGTCTCCGTGCTTGCTGCCGCTGTGTTCTCAGCCGCCGGCTGGAACACGATGCACAGGCTGCACGCCGCCCCCGAGACGCTTGTGCTTGCCCACCGCGGGTTTTCGGGCGACGGCGACGTGGGCGGCGGCTCGGCTGGCGGCGTCGAGAACACCATCAGCGGCCTCGAGGCGGCGCACGCAGCGGGGGCCGATCTCGTCGAGATGGACGTCATGGAGACCGCGGACAACGAGTTCGTCGTGATGCACGACGCGAACCTGTCGCGGCTCGCCGGGCAGTCGTTGCGCGTCGCCGACCTGACGCTCGCGGAGCTCACCCAGATCAGGGTCGAGGACTTCGAGGGAAACGAAGACGTGATCCCCTCGCTCGAGGAATACATGTTGCGAGCGCAAGAGCTCGAGATGCCTTTGCTCGTAGAGATCAAACTTGGCGGCAACGACAGCCCCAAACAGGTGGAGCGGCTCGTCGCGCAGCTCGAGGGTCTCGGGGTGCTCGATGACCATATGTACCACTCGCTCGACGCGCCGAGCGTTGAGCGTCTCAAACACATGCGGCCCGACCTCACGGTCGGATACACGATGGCCTTCGCCGCTGTCGAGGCTCCTAACACGATCGCCGACATGATCGTCGTGGAGCAGTGGACGGCGAGTGAAGAGGTGCAACGATCCGCTGAGCGGGCGGGCCTCAGCTTCTTCGCGTGGACCGTCAACGACATCGCCTCGATGCGCGACCACCTGCGCCGCGGGACCGACGGCATCATCACCGACCATCCCGACGAGGTCGTGCGATTGCGCGGTGAAATGGCGGAGCGCCCAGGCCTCGCCGCCGTCCTCTTCGACGCGCTCGCCCGCTTCGTCACCCTCGGCTGAGCGAGGTGAAGTGGGGTGCCGGTTTCCGGTAAGCTACTGGAGTTGGCCCCTATAGCTCAGCGGTAGAGCTACGGACTTTTAATCCGCAGGTCGTAGGTTCGATCCCTACTGGGGGCACCACACAAGTCGACGAACACCTGGTCAAGGCTAGTTTCTTGGCTGGGTGTTTTGTTTTGCCCGAGCCTTTGAGGCTTGTGGCCAACATTTGGCCAACATGAGAAACTACGCCGCTTCGGCTATCGCCTTGGCGCGGCGAACCTCAACAAGCGAAATAACCTCACCAACCTTCGACGGCCACAAATGCGCGTACGTGTTGAGAGTCTCGTTCGCATCCTTGTGACCGAGCATCTGCTGGACAAGCTTCACGTCAGCGCCAGCAGCGATCGACAGCGTCGCAGAAACGTGCCTCATGGCGTGGGCGCTCATGCCCGCGGCCGGCGTATCTTTCCTTGCGACCATCCATACGCGGTTGTACCAGTTGCGGTCTTGGATATGTGCGGCTTCCTTCGACGTGAACACAAAGGCCTCGGGATCCTTGCCTGCGCAGAGCTTCGTGAGTTCGTCAATCAGAAACTCGGGGAGCGGGATCCAGCGACGCTCCCAGGTTTTGGGAGGGCCTAGCTTTCTCTTGCCGGCGCGGTCGAAGGTCCAAGTGCGGTTGATTCGGGCCCGTCGTCCCTCGATGTCGAGGTCTCTAACCTGCAGCGCGGTTGCTTCCCCGATGCGGGGGCCGGCGTAGCAGAGCAGGTGTATGAGCACCTTGTCGTCCATCCGGCCGGTCAACTCGAACGCCTTTGCTGCCAGGCTCTCGACCTGCGCGTACGTGAGTGTGGGGAGATCGCCGTCAGTCTTTTCCTTCAGTGGGAGTTCCACGCCATGCGCTGGGTTTCGCCCGATCCAGCCGTGTTGCACCGCGTACCTCATTGGCGAGCTGAACGTCACGCCGACGATGGACTTGATGGACGATGCCGAGAGCGGCCGCGCCTTGCGCTTGTCTTTGTTGACGTGCTTGCTCTCGGAGAATTTGAACGGCGCTTCGCCATCTCTGAGCGCCTGCACCCACGCGTCGACATCGTCGCGCCGGATCGAACCGACAGGGACCGTGCCCCATCGGGGGAGCACGTAGTTGTCGAGGTCGTTTCTGTAGCGCCGGTACGTTGCGTCCTTGATCCGGTTCTTTGACTGCAGCCAGGCCTCGGCGAGCTCAGCGAACGGGCGGTCGCGTTGTGATGGGTCAATGTACCTGCCGGTGCGTATGTCGTCCTCGAGTTCGGCTTTGAGGGCTTCGGCCTCGCTGCGCCGTTTGAAGTCTTTCGACCGTTGCGCTGTTCTGCCATCAAGCTGTGGCTCTAGCCAGGTTGTCGCCCAGCGCGACCCGACGCCGAAGCGCGAACGCCGGAAATGTTCAGGCAGCGTCTTGAGTGACTTGAGCTGCGCTGGTGTTGGGCTGATCTTCTGTGTCGTGCCATCAGGCATCGTCACGGTGGCATCTTTAACCCACCGGTCGGTGACCCATGCTTTGGCCATTAGGCTGCCTTTCTCAAATTGTGCTGGTAGTAGGCCACGAACTGCTCTCGTGTGATTCCGAGCTCGAGGCAGATGTGGTCATAGTCGGCGTAGATCGGGGTGAGTGCGGCCCATTGATCTGGATCGATGAGGATCGTTGCTGAGATCAGATTTGCTCTCGCCTCATTGCGAGGGTGATGCCCTTCTGGGTCGTTGTAGGCGACATGGATGTACTCGTGAGTCAGCACGGCCCGTAACCGTGCGGGGCTCAGGTTGCCGTCCATGACAACGACGCGGTGGTTTGGAAACCAAAGCGCGTCGTGATCCTTAAGCGGGCGACGCACAACTCTCACATTGAGTTCTGCGAGTCGTTCAAGGGGGTCGAAAGCGGGGTTGAACAAGGTGTCTCCAATCTGGAATTGGGTGCACTGAGTCACCCCCAGGCGTAGAGGGAGCCTGGGGCCGCGGGTGGCTCTTCAGTTAGGGGGTGTGGTCCTCGGGCTCGTTGCCCTTCGGGTGAGCGGCAAACTTGCCCGCCCATGCTTCCTCGACATTTTGGGGAATGTCGTCGTCGGTCTCGTTGGCAGCATTCTGGCCGAAGCGTCCGACAATGATCTCTGCTTCGGTCTGCGCGAGCCTGGAATATGCGTTCTCTTCTACGAATCGTTCTTCGGCTCGTTTGATGAGCAGATGGGTATCCATGCCGAGTGCGTCGGCTACGCGGAAGAGGTTGGCCACGTTGAATTGGCGCTCTCCTTTGACCCAGCGGTCAAGGGTTTCGCGGTTGATGCCGGTCTCACGTGAGATTGCGGCGACGGAGGAGTCGCGTGCGCCGATCTCAGCGCGCACCTGCGCTGCGACAGTCTGAGCGAAAGCCTCTGCTTCATTCTTGGTAGCCATGTGGCTAAGCCTATACCCATGATGGCTACAAAAGAAAGCCAAATTAGGCCGATTTAGTGCTTGCGGATCAAATTACAGCGATGTAATCTAGCCGTATGGCTACAGAACTTAACCAAGAGGTTGCACGCCTCGTCCTAGCAGAAATGGGGAAAGCCGAGATGTCACGGGCGTCATTGTCGGTAGCATCCGGTATCCCCCTCACCACTCTCCGGCGAAAGCTTGACGCTGTTGTCGGATTCAACTTTGAAGAGCTCTACCGAGTCGCCGGTGCCCTCTCAACAACGCCATCAGCGTTTACACCTCGGGCCTTTGTCCCGTCGATGGAGATCGCAGCATGAGCGCTGAAGTTGTTGCCCTTGCTGATGTGCGCGGCCAGGAGTCCGTTCTCGCCGCTGCGGCGCGTTACTTGCCGCCTGTCATGTCGCCCGCGCAGCTCGGCAAGGAACTCGATGTAACGGTGAGGACCTTGGAGCGGTGGCGAGTCGCTGGCGAGGGCCCCGCGTATCAAAACCCAAACGGCACACGCTTCTACCGGTACTACGGCAGCGACGTAGAGGCATGGCTGGAAAACAGAAGGCCCGGTGTGTCAGCACCGGGCCCGAACACAAACCTCTAGGGAGAGAATCAATGTTCAAGAAAAAGCGTAACACCATCGTCGCGATCGCTCGAGCAGAAGCGCAGCGTGCGGCTGAGCAGGAAGTAGCCCGTGCTGGACGAGCGGCCCGTGCTGAAGAACTAGCGAAGCTGCGCAAGAAGCGCGACGAGCGGGTGCTTGACCAGCGCATGGAACGGATCGCGGAAGCCGCTGTCGATAAAGCGATGCGGGCCGCTGCTGTGGCTGCCAGAAGCGGTTCCGGCAGCCACAACGTAGGGTCAGGTCAGATCACTGTCGAGCGCGTCAGCGATGGCTCCAAGCGCGTCTTTAATGGACGTGAGACTGGCCTCGATGCTGGAATGAGCGTCCTCGAAGCTCTGGGGAACATCTGTATCGATCGCCACAATCGCGTTTCTGATGAGCTCAAGGCTGTCGTCGCTGATTGCCATTGTTCTTCTCCTGTCGTAGCGGAGTCGGAAGCGGACACTTCCGATGCTCCTGCCATGACCGTACAGGAGGGTGGCAGCAGTACTGCTGCCCCTGGCGTGGAGGGTGTGTCTCCTGCATCTTCCACGCCCAGGTTTGTTGCGGTCGGGGAGTACGTGTACGACCGGGCCCGCAATCTTGTTGCTGGCGGTTGGCCTGCCGCGGTCGCTGCGAAGTGGGCGCGGGACCTGAACTCTGACGTGAACGTTGCCGGTTACATGGAGTGGGAGGACGCAAAGTGAACGCGATCGAGAGCGGCTTCGAGTCGCAACTAGACGCGCTCAAGGTCATCACCCTCACGGACGGTGAAGTGTGGTCGGCCCGTGACCTGATGCCGTTCGCCGGGTATAGCAAGTGGGAGAACTGGTCGAAGGCCATATCCCGTGCAATCACCTCGGTCAACGCTAGTGGCCTCAATGCTGCGGATCATTTTGCTGGGGTCGGGAAGATGATCGAGCTTGGCAAGGGAGCCCGCCGTGAGGTCGAAGATGTCGAGCTCACCCGGTATGCCTGCTACATCCTCTTCCAGAACGCGGACGGCGCGAAGACAGAAGTGGCGGCTGCGCAGCAGTACTTCGCGATAAAGACTCGCGCCGCGGAGGTTTCACCGCGGGACACCCCCTCCGGCGCGGAACTTATCGCGCTCGCCGTGATCGAAGCGCAGCAGATGCTCGCGCAACAGGCCTCCCAGATCGCGGAGCTTGCGCCGAAGGCTGACGCTTGGGATGGGCTCGCGTCAGGCAACGGCACGTACGCGGTGGCTGATGCGGCGAAGATGCTGAATCAGGTCGGTATCGTGACGGGCCGCGATCGCCTGTTCCAGTTCATGCACGAGCTCGGGTGGGTGTACCGGCAGTCGGGTCGTTGGCAGGCGAAGCAGACCGCCGTGGGCACGGGCCGGCTGTACCACAAGCCCCAGTCGCACCAGCACCCGGAGACGGGGGAGACGGTGCTTGATGCGCCCCAGGTGCGAGTCACGATGAAAGGGCTGAACGAACTGCGCAAGCTGATGCTGCCACCGTTCCCGGCGATCGCCGCAGCGTAGCCCCCTCCTTTTCTTGGCCCTTGCGACATAGGGCTAGCGACGCTTTACCCAAAAACAGGCCCTCCGTTGGTCTTTACGGCACACACAACGGCAGGGCACGGCCTCAATGGCTCACATCTACATAGCTCGCTCGAATTCCGATGGCCACCAAGGTCCCGGTCCCAGAGAGACGAGTGCTTCATAAGACCTAGACCCTTTCGATCAGTGCGTGGTGGCGCTGTACGGGGTGCGGGGATGGAAAGTCTGGCCGGTATGTCCCGGCAGCAATTATCGGCCGTCTTCTGGGCGGCCAGGCGGTGTTTGGTGCCGTGTGATGTCTGGGATACCCGGTCACACGCGAGGTTCGAACCCTCGACCGCCACGGCAGAACGTCACAACAACAAGGAAGAAGGAAGCCAATGGCACAGAACAACGAGACAAAGTTCCTGCTCGCCCAGGACGGCGAGCCGCCGACCCCGCACCAGCTCACGATTCAGCGATGGTTCCGTGGGCTGATCGCAGATACGGGGCAGTACCTAGAAGACATGACGGACCCGTCGCGGGAGCAGTCGCTCGCACTGACGAAGCTCGAGGAGGCGCTGATGTGGGCCGGAAAGGCGATCTTCAAGTCGTAGCCGGCAGCCCGTGAGCCTGTGATCGGTTGTGGAGGCGGAGTACCTCCCACGGGCACGAAAGACCCCTACTGGGGCGAGCGGTCGGGTAGCCGCTGACGGGAACGCCTGCGTATGCGGGATCGCCTAGACAAGCCGCGGTGCGATGGAACGACGCATCCGGTACTACCCGCACCAACCTCTCAATGCCGGCGCATACACGCCACCACATATTGACCGTCCCCCTACCTATGGGGGAGACGCTCGTGGCCGTCAGCAACCACCCAATTCTGTGGGGCGTGTGCGGGATCGACACCCGCTGAGAGGACCAAACCTGATGGAAGGAAGTGCACACATGGACGTGCCTTTGAAATCACTCGCGGTCTTGCTCGAATGCAAAGCCGAACGCGACGGACGACACGACCTCGAGGACATGCTGCTCGAGGTACGAGGGAGCGACGATGCAGCGATCAAGTTCGTTGTCGTGCAAGCCGCCGGCCTCCTGGGGGTCGATCTTGGCTGACTACATGCCGCCCGGTGTCGCACTCACCGGGGCCCTCATCATCGACGCCTACATGCTGCTGGAAGACAACCAGCGACGTGGGCGGCTTCTCATTTCAGCAGTCAAGAAATACCTAGGAGTTGATCATGCGTGAGAGCACGCTCGGCGGCACGATGGGCGACAACCTCTACGGAGGCGCGACGCCGTCACACAAGACGAAATGCCGCCACTCGAATAACCCGTTCGGGCACTCGCCCGACTGCATCTGCGGCTGGTACGCGCGGTCGCGGCCGTCACAGGTGATCCCGTACACCGAACCCGACACCGCGCCGGATCTCCCGGCGTCTGACCACGAGCACTGGTGGCCCGCCGAGAACGACTACGAGGGCGACCAAATGAGAGAAGAGAGAGCATTCGATGAGCGAACCGATGAAACGTGACGGGCTCGTGTGCGGGATGAGCGAAGACGAGTACCACGGGCAAGGGGACTTCGAACAGTTCCGCACCGCTGAGTTCTCGTCGTCAGCGGCGAAGACAATACGCGAGTCTGCCGCGCACTACGACTGGGAGTACAACAAGGGCCACGCTAAGCGCAGCAAAGCGATGGACATCGGCACCGCAACTCACGCGTTGGTGCTCGAGGATCGCGACATCACGGCGCTGTGGCCTGAAGACCTGCTGACCCCTAGCGGCCGCCGGTCCACTGGAAAGGACGCGCAGGCGTGGGAAGCCGCACAGGAAGCTGCTGGTCTGATCGTTGTCAGTGAATCCGAGAAAGAAGCGATCACGGTCATGGCAAACAACGTGCGCCTGCATCCAGATTGCGGACCGGCTCTTGCTCAGGCAGGACAAGCTGAAGCCTCGATGTTTGGCACCTGCCCTGAGACTGGGCTGCGCTTGCGCGGCCGCTTCGATTTCCTGCCGGATGCGCACCCGATCGCGCTTGACCTGAAGACCGCGCAAAACTCTTCGTTGAAGGGGTTCACGCGGGCGATTGACGATCGCAGCTACGACGTGCAGTGGGGGCACTATCTGGACCTCGCGAGCATCATCGGCCTCGACTACGTGCGGGACATGATGTTCATCGTCGTGGCGAATGTGCCGCCGTTCAATGTGAACGTGATCCAGCTAGATGAGTACTGGAAAGAGATGGGCATGGAACGGGCGCGAGGTGCTCGGCGTCGTTTCCTCGAGTGCTCCGAATCTGGCGTGTGGCCTGGCTATCCGCCTGGCGTCAAAACAGCATCGCCGCCGCCCTGGGTAGTCAATAGCTACGAAGACGAATTGAACGAAGAAATGGATGCATCCCGATGAGCGATATCTTGAACCACCAAACACAGGAGAGTCCCGTTCATGCGGCCAAGAAGGCTGCAAAGCCTGGCCCGCCGCCGGCGCTTGCGACGCGGAAGCCGTCAGGGTTGCCGTCGTGGCCGGTAATCCTTCTCGCCGGACGGGAGAAGACGGGCAAGAGCTACCATGCGGCGCTCGCGTCGAGCTCCGCGCTGGTCGGCCGCACCTTGTGGCTCGGGTTCGGTGAGAAAGACCCTGATGAGTACGGGGCGATCCCGGGTGCTGACTTCGAGATTGTGGAGTACGACGGCACCCTTGCTGGGCTGCAGGCGTTCGCGCGGGCCGCGGTCGCCCAGCCGCAAGAGGGCGGGAAGCCGAACCTCATCATCGTGGACTCGGGCACAGTCATTTGGGACACGTTGCGGGACAAAGCTACGTGGATGGCTCGTCAGCGCGGATCCATCAACCAGAAGACCCAGGAACCCATCGTGGGTATGGACCTGTGGAACCACGTCACGGGGGAGTGGAACGCGTTGCTGCGCACGCTCCGCTCCCATAACGGCCCCGTGATCATCACCGCGCGGATGGACTCCACCACGGTGATGAACGATCGCGGTCAGCCGACCGCGGTGAAGGAAGACAAGGTCAAGGGGCAGCGGAACCTGGCCTACGACGTCGACGCGATTATCGAGATGCCGGCCCGCGGGCAAGCGACACTGACCGGTGCCCGGTCGGTGATTCACAAGCTCCCGGAGCGAATGAACATCGAGGACTTCGACACGAAGGGCATCGACTGGTTGTGGCGCTCACTGGGGCTCGACAGGCAGGCCGCTGCGCAGGCTGAGTACACAGAAGCGGCACCTGTCGATGGGTGAGTCGAAGTTCGAACCGTTGCACTCCTGCGACGCATGTTCTGGCTCGGGCTGGGTTGAACCAGCACCGGGCCTTTCTCGTCGGTGCGTGTGCACCACACAACCAGTAACGGAGGCACCATGAGCGAGCGGAAGACGCGCGAGGAGATCCGCGCAGAGTGGGAAGCCGAGGGCATGTCGCCGAGGCAGCAGTCGCCCACAGAGCTGCGGCGAGTATTCATGACTTGGAGGAAGGACCAGCTTGTTGAGTTCCTGATTCGTGCCGAGCATGAGGCAATCGAGGCTCGGGAGAGCATGCTGAAGGCGTGGCATGAGACGCAAGCAGTGCGGCAGTACGCGCTTGTTCTCCCGAAGGAGCACAAACGTCACCGGCACCAGGCGGCTGACCCATTCAACGCCTGGCTGATCCAGAACAAGGGACAGACGCTTGATGCCCGCGTCGTGTTTATGGAGGGGTGGAAGGCGCGGGCTCGTGCTGACGAGGCAGGCGGCCCACATGGTAAGAGTGGCGACGAGCCCCCTGAGATCCGTGAGTAAGCCGACTCCGAAGGCGGCACTCAAACAGCTCGAGGCGAGGGACGGGCACGAGTGCTCGTGGCATGGTCCACGGTGCGGCACTGATGTGCTCGTCCCTCAGCACAGGCAGGGCGGCATGGGTGGCAGCAAAACGAAGCACCGCGCATCGAACCTGCTGTGGTTGTGCTCGCTCACGAACGGCCTGATCGAGTCCGACGCCGACCTAGGTCAGGAGGCACGCGAGCGGGGCATCAAAGTGCCGTTCTGGGCCGACACGACGATCACACCAGTCCTGTACCCGGATGGTCGCTGGTATCTGCTGGACGACATCGGAGGGAAGGAGGAGCACCGTGACCTGTAACCACTTCACGCCCCGCAAGCTCGTGCACGTCCTCTCCCACAGGTACACGCTCCCCGAGCTGTGCCTCATGTGGTCTGAAGCTGTCGCTGACGATCGTGTGTCTCTCGCTGATGCGTGTCTTGACGCGATCGTGCTGCAGCTCGAGCGGGCGGGGATGCTCGCATCAATCAAAAGGAAGGAGGTGCCCAGTGGCTCGGATCAGGACGATCAAGCCAGAATTTTGGACTGACGGGGCGATGATCCGTCTACCTATCGAGGTTCGCCTGTTCTACATCGGCCTATGGAACTTCGCGTGTGATCGCGGCCATTTGGAGGATGATCCTCTCGGACTGCGGTTGAAGATTTTGCCGGCTGATCCTGTCGACTCGGATTCGCTCGTGCAACAACTTGTTGATGCTGGTCGTTTGGAGCGGTTGGCGGTGGCGGGGAAGGCGTATTTGTTGATTCCGAGTTTTGGGGATCATCAGCGTGTTGATACTCGCTGGAAGTCGCGTTGCCTCGTGTGTGCTCGGGTGATCTCTGCTGAACTCGGCGAAACTCACGCGAGTTTGGGTGAGACTCCTGGGATTGGTGAGGAGACCCCACGTAGGAGGGGAGAGGAGGGGAAGGTAAAGGAACGTAAGGGAGGGGAGGTCGCGAGCGACATTCCCCCCGCCCCCTCCTGTCGCAAACATGTGGGCTGGCAACACGATGACAGCTGCGGCCCGTGCGGTCGCGACCGTCGAGCCTTCGAGGAGTGGGAGGCAGCTGAGGCTGCACGCCCGCGACCGCCGAAGGCTCACGTGCACGACTGGTTCCCGGACGGCAGTTGCCTCGGCTGTGACGAACGGAAGGAGGACTGAGTGGAACTCGAACCTCTGGAAGACCTCGCGGAGGCGCACTCGACCAATGTGCTCGAGCGGATCCGCGCCGGCGACGCGGAAGGGCTGCGCTCATTCGTAGACGGGCGTACCCGTCAGGAGCTCGCATGGATGGTGTTGTCACTTGGCAACGGCCTGGTGATGCTCGAGCACGAGAACGGTGGTCTTGCCCGGAAGCTGCGCGTGCTCGGGGAGCAGAACCGCACCCTCGATACGGCGAACGTTTCCCTGTTCGCGGAGAAGAGTGACCTGTTGGACAGGAATGAAGAGTTGCGGGACATCCTGCACGGAAGAAAGAAGGCAGCATGACCAGGAATCGGGCCTCTGCGAAGAAGGCCGGCACTGCGCAGGAAACCCTTGCAGTGAACTACCTCGCCCGAGTGCTCAGCGATGACCGTATCGAGCGGCGGCGTTTGAGCGGGTCGAAAGACCGCGGCGACATTGCCGGCCTGCGCACGGTCGACCAGCAGCGCATCGTCGCTGAGGTGAAGAACACTGCGAAGCTCGCGCTCGGGCCGTGGCTGAGAGAAGCCGAGATTGAGCGAGGCAACGACGATGCCGCGGTTGGTGTCGTCATCCATAAACGGCATGGCAGTGCCAAGCCGGAAGACCAGATCGTCTCGATGACGCTCCGTGATTTCGCGGTGCTGCTCGGCGGCGACGTAAACGAGACAGGAGAAGGATCATGAAAGATCACACAACCCCGCGCGAGCGTAAGGCCACGAAAGCACCAGCGATCGTGGCCTTTCTCGTCGGCATGACACTCGCCTCGGTCATCCTCGCGGCATACGTCCTCGAACGCGCGGACATGGTCACCATCTCGCCCGCATTCCCTGCCGTGCTCCTCGCTGCCGGGACGAGCACCACCATCATCTGCGTCGCATGGGCGCACCGAAACACCAAGGAGAAGAAATAGTGCCGAAGTACCGAATCCACCTGACCTCATACGTCGGGCACACCGTCGAAGTCGAAGCCGAAACCGAAGACGAAGCGCTCGAGGCGGCGTGGGACGAAGATCTACCCACGAGCTGCCACCAATGCCCCCAGATTGAGGACTGGGAGTTCCTGCCAGACGTAGACAGCCGCAAGAAGCGCGAAGACTTCATCACCGTGCTCGAGGAGGCCACCGAACGAGCGAACAGCCAGAAGCCCCCTACCGTCGGGAGCATCGCTGAAGACCTCACACCAGCAATGGAACTCGGCGGATGGTTTGGGTACGACTACGACGAAGTCACTGACGCGCTCATCATCGAGCAGTACGACGACAACGGGCAGATCCTCAAGACGTACACGGCAACAATCACCATCAAGGAGAACCCATGAGCAACCCGAACATCACGCCCGAAGGCATCGAAGTGAAACCAGGCCAGATCTGGCGAGACCGCGACAAGCGCTCCGCGGGGCGCACGGTCACCGTCATCTCCGTCGCTGACGGCAAAGCACGGGTGACGACCGGAGTCACCGCTTCAACACTCTCGGTGAAGCGTATGCGCGCGAACTCCACGGGGTACACGCTCGTCTCGGAAGGGGGCAAGTAGTTATGGCCGGCGAACCACTAATCACCGTGACGGGAAACCTCGTCGCAGATCCGGAGCCGCGGGTATCCCAGGCCGGGAAATCGTGGGTGACGTTCCGTATCGCGTCAACACCGCGCGTCCGCGATCGCCAGTCCGGCGACTGGGCCGACGGTGAAGCACTCTGGCTTGGCTGCCGCGCTTACGGCGAGTACGCCGACAACATCGCCGCGACCCTCACGAAGGGTATGCGCGTCATCGTGCAGGGCAGGCTCACGCAGCGCTCGTACACGGACAATCAGGGCGCGCAACGCACGTCGCTGGATCTGGAAGTGGAGGAAGTGGGGCCGTCGCTCCGCTTCGCCAGCGCACAGGTCACGCGAAAGAGCAGCGGGGGAGGCGCACAGCAGGCCCAGGGCGGCGCAGGACAGGCCGGGTGGGCAGCTCCACCAACCGAGCCATTCCAGGGCGCTACAGGCGATCCTGGCGCGGCTGGCTTCAGTGGTGGCTTCGACGACGAGCAGCCCTTCTAGCTCCGCCACACATCACCCGCGCTCCACCACCGGTGGGGCGCTAGTCGTCTCGAGGGGCAGAGCGGCTCTCCGCCTGCCTCTTGCGGCGACGTGCAACAAGGTCGTAAACGATCCCAAGAACAAGACCAACACCCATAGCGATGCCGAACACGACACCAGTCCGGGCGAAGTCTTGCGTGAAAACGGTGACGACAATTCCGGCGGCAAGGCCGATTGCTGGCCCGAGAATGATGCCGCGGTTCCGTCGCCAATTCTCTTCAGGGGTACGCATGGCCCCACGCTAGCCGGACTCTTGATGCTCTGCAACGAAAAACACTACTTGGGGGCTGACCGAGAGGTTGGCCCCTCACCCAATTCTGAGGAGGGCGCGTGAGAAAGCTCCGCATCGGCTCACTATTTTCTGGCTACGGTGGCCTCACGCTCGCCACCGAGGAAGCCTTCGACGGCGAAACCGTCTGGCATTGCGAATTCGAAGACGCACCCAGCAAAGTGCTCGAGCACAGGTGGCCCGGCGTACCCAACCTGGGCGATATCACCCAGGTGGACTGGTCGACCGTGCCGCCCGTGGACATCATCGACGGCGGCTCACCCTGCCAAGACCTATCCGCTGCCGGCCGGCGTGCAGGCATGACCGAAGGCACCCGCTCAAACCTGTGGGTCAACATGCGCGAAGCGATCGCGCAACTCAAACCGAAATACGTGGTCTGGGAAAACGTGCGCGGCGCGTACTCAGCCACAGCAACAAGCGAGGAGGACAAACATGCGCCGGATTGCTGGATGGAACAGTGTCAGGGATGTGTGGGAGACGGACCAAGTAGACGTAATCTCACAGCGCTCGGACGTGTACTCGGAGACCTTCACGATCTCGGGTATGACTGTCAATGGCGTGGCTTACGAGCTGCCGACATCGGTGCCCCACATGGACGCTTCCGGGTCTTTGTTCTCGCAACTCGGCGGGGTGCTTAGCACTCCAACTGCCGCGCTAAGTGGCGGGGTCCAGACGCTCGAGCGGCAGATAGGTGGGCGTGGTTCAGAAAAGCTATTGCCGTCGCCGGTAGCTCAGCCATCGGGGAACACGCCTGACGATCACCTGCGCAAGAAACCGGGACGTGAAGTCGTGACGGATCTCGCGATCATCGTGGAGAACGGGCTGCTTGAGAGCGGAGGCCGGCTGTTGCCCACACCGATGGCCACCGACGCAAAGATCGCGTCTGCTGGCGATGGACGGCGCCGGTCGCCCGGCCTGCGGGCTGTTGAGGAGCTGCTGCCTACCCCTGCGGCTTCCGATTGCACGGGAGGCCGAGTTTCCACAGAGATGGGCGGTGTCCGGGAATCGGGGTCCAAGCGGTCAGTGACGCTGGCGACAGCAGTTCATCACGAGCTGCTTCCGACCCCGAAGGCTGGTGATGCTGACTTCGGGATGCCCCGCACGTCAGGGCGCCCACCGGAGAAATCGACTCACCTGATGACAAGGCTCATGTACACACTTCCGGCTGGCCCAGACCTGTGTGCTGCTTGCGGGCATGACGACCTCGTGCACGACGCCGACGGTTTCTGCGCCAACTGCTCACCAAATGACTGCCGCGACTTGTCAGGCGGTCAGGCGCTGCTGCCAACGCCCCGAGCGACTCGTGGCGGATCAAACACCGAGATCGCTTACGGTTTCGGCGGGGAACGCAGCGACGACTACCGGGAACAAGGCAGCGTCGAGCTTCCCGAGAACGCGGACTGGGGGCCTTACGCGGCTGCTATCGAACGTTGGGAGACCGTGCTAGGTCGGCCCGCGCCTGACCCGACAGAGGTCGGCCCGAAAGGTGGCCGGCGGCTGTCAGCAATTTTCGTTGAGTGGCTCATGGGACTACCGCAGGGCTGGGTGACAGATCCCATGCTGGGCCTGTCGCGTACCCAGCAACTCAAGATGCTCGGCAATGGTGTCGTGACGCAGCAGGCGGTCACGGCACTGGGCTCCATGCGATCCGACTAGTCGTTGATGCGCTCCGCGATGTGCCTACCCAAGTCTTGAAGCTCACCGTAAGCAAAGGTTTCGATCTCCCCAAACTCGTTGCCTACTGCAACGCCCAGCATGAGCATATGCCCTGTCTCTACATGCTCCGCCGCTAGCTCGCGGACTTCTAGCCGGCCCGGTAAAACCCTCCACGAATCTCGCGTGGAGCCTAATGGGGTGAGCGAGAAACGAGTTCCGTCGTACTCGAAATCTGCTTTTCCGTCACGAGGGAGCTGGTCCTTGTGGGTCAGTGGGCCCGGTGTATTAGTCATATCCCAACCATAACCAGTTCAAAATATCAAGGAAAGGATCTCTGATGGAGACCAACGAAGAAATCATAATCCGAGCGCGCGCGTTCGCTTCGGCGTCGCCGCTCGGCAAACCGATGGCGCGGGAGCTCGACAAAGCGATACTCACGATCCGTCGTCTGGCTGACGCGCTCGAAGCCGCCACCACCGAACCGGAATGGGAGTACGGCCGGGACTGCGGCCCGTACGGGGTAGACGAGTGGGACTCGGAGCATGCGGCACGTGTCTCCGTGCAGAGCTGGCGAGGTAGCAGCCTCGTGCGTCGCCGTCCTGCTGGCCCGTGGCTCCCGGTAGAGGGAGAGAACCTTGCGTGACGTATGCGCCGCTTGCGGCAGGCCGATCTTCACTATCCACGCACGCGGCATGGGCATCACCCTAGCGAGGCAGTGGACACACGGCGGGCGCGGCTTCATTGATCGCCGACACCTGCCAATCCCGACAAAGCACGAATACAAGATTGTGAGGTAGCACCATGACTGACCCAACACCCGAACAGGTCGAAGCCGCGGCGAAAGCCATGGGCGATGCCTCGTCAGGATTCTTCTCTGAGGGCTCCTGGCGGCACCTTGCACGCGAGGCGCTCATCGCTGCGGCTGGTGTCACCCCACAGGAACCGACCGGAGCCAATGAGGCATCTAGATTGGCCGCTGAGGGTTGGGCGATCCGCAACGAGTTCGTGAAGTTCTGGGGCAAGCACTCATCGAACGATCTGAGCCGTATCGGGCACTCGCCCAAGATGCCAGAAACACCCGCCCTGGATCGATGGTACCCGCGGGATGGTAGCGACGGCGTCGCCGCTGGTGCCGCACCACAGGAACGGCAGGAGCGCTTCCACATCTGGTCCGAGGTGCCCTGCAAGCCTGGGCGCTGTCGGCTCGCCGCCCCGGTGCAGGTAGACGAAGCGAAGCTCGCCGAAGTGATCTGGGGCGAGCAGGAGTCGCGAGTGCTGGACGGCTACGTTATCCATACGCGGGAGACTGCTGCGACAACAGCCCGTGCCGTCGCGGAGCATCTGCGGGGTGGTGGGCAATGAGCGACCGTACGCCCAGCGTGAAAGCGCTTGAGCGCGAGTACGTCACGCGCCGTATTCGCACGGCTGGGGTTACCGCTGATGTGGCACGCGCAGAGTTTCACCGAGGGGTTGCTGAGGTGGAGCGTGCAGCCGCAGAGCGTGCGTGGGGTGAGGGCGCTATGGCTCAGTGGCGGCTCGGCCAGTCACGCCTCGTCAGCGATATCCCTGCAAACCCATACCGGAAGACGAAGGAGGAACACGATGACTGACCTAGGCAAGCTGGAAGAGCTCGCGAAAGCAGCAACGCCCGGACCGTGGGAGCAGTACACAACGCTGCAGGCAGATAGTCACGTCACGGCGGGTGGGGGATTGCTCACCGGGACGCTTGTATGCGGCCCGACGTATCACAAGGGGAACGCGGAGTTCATCGCGGCCGCGAACCCTGCCGCCATGCTTGCCCTGATCGCTGACCACCGTGCCGCCCGGGCCCGTATAGCCAAGGTAGAAGCACTGCACCAGCGCGGCACCCCTGGAATCGGCACGGACTGGTGTGTGAGCTGCGAAACCAAGTGGCCGTGCCAGACCGTGCGCGCCCTGACAGAAGGAGAGAACGAATGAGCGATATCGAGTACCAGATCGAATACCAGATCCAGCGGTCAGTGGACGGGGGAGACTTCGAAGAGATCGGCTTTGGGTCTTCAGGCGAGTGGGGCGACGTTGACCAAGCCATGCACATGGCAGCCTCAGCAGTTCAGAGCCGCGAGTGGGAGACTGAGCAAGGCCAGCCGTCCCCTGAGGAAGTTGACCGGTGACCGCCGCTGATGTCCGTACCGCCGCACAAGCAGAAGCGGAACGGCTGCACTCGCTCCACACGAAATCGCCCTGTCAGGATCTCGAGACCGCTGCGTTCGTCGCGGGCGCTGTGTGGGGTGCTGCACTGGTCACACCCACACGGGAACAGATTGCGGAGACCCTACGCCGCCACAACCACGATGAGCTCCTGCTCGGGAACATCGAATGGGACGGGTACACGGCGGCATGCGCGTGCGGATGGCGCAGTTATGAGTTCAAGATGCCAGGCGACGCACAGGGGGATCACTTCGCTCACTCAGCTGACGCAGTACTGGCGCTATCTGCTGGGTTGAAGGCACCCGCTACGTAGGTATGGAACGCCCGGCAGGAGATGTCACGAATCATCCTGCCGGGCGCGATCGTTAGATCCCCATCCAGCCTGAAATGAGCGAAGCTAGCGGTGCCCCTGAGGCTAGTGCTAGGAGTCTCCTGCCCAGCCCCGCCCCACCTCGCGGCTTCCCGCCGATAGATACTTGCGCGTTCGGGGAATCTCGTACTACAATGATGTTAAGCAATTTTACCTTTCGTCTAATTACCCCCAAAGTAGAGAGTGGGGGTAATTGGTGTTTGCGGAGGTCTCCGCAGGATCTAGTATATCATGCCTGTCAAGCGCCCCGCCGAAGCGGGGCTTCATGGGCATTGCCTATACGCTGGATCTCATGTTGCGTGCGTCTATCCGTCTCATCGAAAAGCAGGAAATCTCAGTCGAAGGCGACTCACTCGAGTCCATCCACGACCAACTCGCGAAAGCCTGCCCTGACGGGTTCACCCTCGTAGAAGCGCCCGTGAAGATGGGCAAAACCGGGGGCCAGATCACCGCTCTCGGCACGTACATGCGCCGCGACACCACCCGGGAAATCGAAGCGCCAACGCGTGCAGAGCTCGCCGCGCAAGTTCCCGAGGGCTGGCAGATGCTGTATGTCCTCAACGACGCCTGACCGCATCCTGCGCGCCCTACTGCTGCGGGCTGCCGGGTGGACGCAGCGGGCGATCGCGGACGAGCTTGGCGTGTCACCGACGCGGGTGCAGCAGTACCTCAGCCGGGGCCGCACAGAAGAAGAAATCGAAGCGCTCCGGGCGCGCGTGCAAGCGCGAGCGGCGGAGCTTCGTGAAGCTGGCATC
>NZ_JBLUNZ020000028.1:0-90136 GCF_048061935.2 Leucobacter sp. BZR 635
CAGCTGCACGTCAGAAGACCCGAAGTGAGTGTTCACGTCTTCCAGCAGCGATGACTCCCCAGCGACAGCGAACAGGCGCGGACGCAGCCGACGCGTGAGGACACCGCAGGACTTATCCGGCCAGCCCAGCACCGCCTGAAACGATGCCATGTGCGGCGGGATGGAGAACCCAACCTGGTCAAGAGTCTTCTTGCTGTCACCGTAACGGTCACGCAGCTTGTTGCGCCGCTTATGCTGGTTCAGCTGATGCAGCAGCTTGTTGAACGTCTTCAGCTCATCATCTGTGAGGTCACGACCATCAGCCACAGGATCACCTGCCCATCACGATTAGTTGCCGTTGCCCACCCTCAGGTGACTTCCCGGACCGTCGATGCAGGCCAGCGAATGCCAGCGTCGCTGCAACCAACGGAGAAATATCTACAGACGAAGACGCCGCCCACTTCCAGAGCGTCGACTCCCCGTCCTTACGGCCAGCACCAGCCACCGCGTCGTTCAACTCCTGCTGCGAGGTGTGAGCGATCTTCAGCTGCGAGATCGCATCAAACAGGGCACCGCAGGCTCGCATGTACTCCCGGTACTTCACCGGCCACACACGGATCCGCAACCGGCGAAGCTCACCCAAGAGCGTGCCCGTCGCCGCGAGCTCATCGATGACGATCGCCACCGGGCCGTACTGCGCTTTGAGCCCCGAGAGTCGCTCAGCAACCCAGTCAGTCCCAACACGGCGATCAATCAGCACGATCGACGTGCGTCCGTCTGGGAGCTCGCCGGCCATGACAATCGATGCCGAGTCACGCGACCGAGGAATATCGACCGCGAACGCGACCCGACCTTGCTCGCGAGTATCCGTCTCAATGGCGAGCGCGTCCCCGGCAGACTCAGCCCACGGCTTCTGCGGGATGATCCCGCCGCCGCCGAGCTTCGCCCAGATCCCGAGCCTCTCCCGCTTGAAGCCTTCATCGTTCCCGGTCTCGCCAACGAGGGTGTCGTACTCGTCCTGGACGAACTCCTCCGAGATCCGATAACCAAGACTCGGGTTCGCCTCGTACCAGCCGTCACGATCGAGCGGATCCACGTCATCCTCAGTCGACCACTCGTAGTACGCCAGCCGGCCAGGGGACTCCTTCTGCGCCTGCGCACGAAGCGACGCCAACAAATCCGAATCGAGCATCCCTGCCGACGACGTGAACCACACCTGCGGGTTGCCCTCGATCGACTTCGCCGCCATCGTCGGCAACAGTGCATCCATCTCGGCAGACTTCAGCGCATAAGCCTCGTCCAGCACCACCAGATCGCCAGTGAATCCACGCCCAGACCCGCCTGACCGTGCCGCAAACTGCAGCTTGTTCCCGTTCTTCATCGTGATGGCAGGATTGTTGCCAGTACGAAACCCGTCGATCTCTCGCAAATCGTCATCGACACTCATGCCGGCACCACCTTTGACCTCAGCCAGCAGCGGCGAGGCCTTGATGCGATTCATCAACGCGATCATGGAGTTGTTTGCAGTCTTGAACTCGTGCGCCGTGTGAATAATCACGCCTTCGTTGAACAGCAACAGCCCCGCAAGCTCTCGAGCTTCAAGCACCGCGTTCTTGCCGTTCTGGCGCGGCACCACAAGACACGTTCGGAACGCTGACCAGCGGCCATCCACACGTTCACCAAGCGAGCCACGCAGTACGTGTTCCTGCCAGGGGTACAAGCCAAGGCCAGCGACTGCGGCAAGGTCTACCGCATCATCCGCCGCCGACGTATGAAACAGCGGGTACGACTCAATTCGAGGAAGCTGCGAGCCTTTCCGCACGCTTTCGAGCGATCTCGTCAAGAGCACTCACCTCCGGCTTACTCGCACTCTCGAGACGCTTAATCAACGCCACAAGCTCCATACGCTGCTTTGCCAACGCCGCCGCGCCTTGGGCAACACCGGAATCCATCTGAGCCTTAATCCACGTCAACGTGGCGTAAGCCTCATCCAGCTCGTCGATCGCCCGGGCCGGCTCCACCAGATCAGGAACGGCCGAAAGCTGCGCACGGACCGCTGCAGCCTGCCCAGCACGCCGCTCATCCGCCCGACGCTGCTTATCCGCAGCGACCTCCGCCAGACACTCAGCACACGCGGCCTCACCCTTGCGCAGATGCCGCCGATACGCCGCCAACGTGCCACAAGGCTTCAAGGGAGCAGCCACAGCAGCCTCCTGTCAGAGCGAACCCCGCCCATGTCAGACCGGACTACAGCCCTGTGTAAAAAGTCACTATGCCGCGGGTCTGGCGAGGAGGCCCCGGGGGAGGGGGTGCCCCCTGGGGTCGTGTGTCAGTGTGCGGGCTGGTCGGTTGTTGGCGCTGTCGCTTGGTTCACCACTTCAGTGCGGTGGTTGGTGGCTGGGTGATGGTTGTGACGCGGTTTGATCGGCTGCTGTTGCATGATCGGTGTGCTGCTCGGATGTCACCGTAGAGGTGTCCGCCTTTGGAGCGTGGTTGTACGTGATCTGCGGTGAATGCCATCTTGTGGCTCCATGGGAGTGTGTAGTCGATGGGTTTGCGGCAGAGCCAGCAGTCGTTGCGTTGGGCTTTGAGTGCGGCTGTGCGTTTGCGGTATGTGCGGTCGTCGAGTCCTCGCATGGGTCACTCCTTTGTGTCCTGTGCTGGGGATGCTTGTGAGGCGGGTAGCCGTGGTGGCGGTGGCCTGGGGTGCTGGTCCTGGGCGGGGGCGTAGGGGAAGCCGGGGTCTGGGCGGGGCCGGTCGGGGGAGCCCCGTCTGGCCCATGCCCCGGTCCGCGGGGTGTGGGCTACTGGGGGGCGCTGGGCCGGGAGTCAGGGCCCTTGTGTTGCGAGGGCCAGGGGCCACCACAGGGCCACCTCTGGGCTAGGGGCCCTGTGATGCGGCACCCCGGGGTTAGGTCGTGAGGGGACGGGGGATGAATGTCCACTCGTAGAGGTGTTCGATGCCGCCCTGGTATTTGTCTGCGGTGACGTACTCCTGGACGCGTGCAAGGGCGAGTGGCTGTGTAGGGCCTTGCTCGAGCGCGAGGGTGACGGCCCTGTCGTAGAGCCACTCGTCCCGCTCAGGGTTGCTGACGCGTGCCTTGCTGGTCGTGGTGACAGTGATAGCGGTGATGGCCCTTGGCGCTCCCTTGATCGAATCCCATTCGTCTCCGGTGAGGATGGGCTCTGGCTTGCTTGATTTGTTCTCAACGAGGTGGATGTTGGCTTCTGCGAGCGCCGCCTTGGTCACTGCTGCCATTGCCTCGGTCTTGCATCTGCCGCAGAGCCTCACACCGCCGCAACGGGCAACACGGCTGGGTCTTGGCCCGGCGAGAGTCACGCCGGGGATCGGATGCCCGTGGGCGGTCCATTCACTGCTTGATGGGTTGCTCATCGGTTCTCCTCGGTGTATAGGTCGCCCCGGTATTCCTCAGGACAGCAGAGCATCACTGCACGTACGGACGGGTAACGAGGGCCGCAGTCTTCACAGGCCGATTGCTGGGTCATGAGGCTCGCTTCCTGTGAACTGTGCTGATCATGGTGTTCCTTGTATGAGGACGCTACGATCGGTCTATGGATCAGCGATTGACACCAAAAGAGCTAGCTAAGGAACTCGGACATGGGCCAGAAGGCCGCCCGGGGGTTCAGGTGAGGCGGTACCTGCGCGAGAGCCACCCTCGCCCGGAGTCGGAAAAGGGGTCGCCATGGACCCTCACTGAGGAGCAGGCTGACGCGGTTCGAGAACACTTCCGCAGCAAGCGCGCTTGACCGGTTCAAAGGGTTCCTCCGCGCTCGTACCCGGTTCGGTAAGGGTGTTGTCAGCGGTACGGCGCGGAGGAAGTGGGGGAACGACAAAACCCCCGGCGGGGAGCCGGGGGTTTTGGTGTGAGGCCTTGCGCCGCTCTAGGAAACGAGGATCTGCTTGGCGATTTCTAGCCCCGCTGGGCCGTCCAGTTCAGGAAGGTTTGCCCATCGCCCGCCCGACACCGTTACTTCGACGCCTGGCACCCAAATTGTTGTTCCAATGACGGCAGAGATGCCGATGTCGACTGTCATCGTGAACGCGTCACCGTTGTTCGCAGCGACCCATTCGTCGCTGACGCGCTCGAAGCTTGCCATGCCCTCTAGCGGGCTGTAGTCGGGCTGCTCTGAGATCGCTGCGAATCTAACTTCCACCGACCGAGCATTGTCTGGTGTGACGTCCTCAGGTGGCGTCTCCCAGCCGCAGTGGATGTCAGTCTCGGAAACGCTGTTCCAGTCGTAAGGGTTGAGTCCTTCAACCCAAGTCGCCACGAACGGTTGTACGTCATCGCAGGACTTGATGTGGGTGAAGGTGAAGTTGCCGTTAGCGCTAGCCTGCTCGGCTGGGGCCTTCGAGGTTTCCTCGGCTGGGGCGGGGGTATCGTGCGGATCAGCCGGGGCTGAGCATCCAAGAAGTGAAAAAGCGAGAGTGGTCGTTGCGCACACTAGAAAGGTCATTCTCATAGCTACAGCATAGGCCAGTAGATGCACTGAGTGGCAAAGCAATCCAGGCTCACAACGTGTAGCGAGCGCGAGTTTGTGCCCGGTTCTGTAAGTGTGTTGTCAGCGGTACGGCGCGGAGGAAGAGTGACCGTCAGGGGGGCCGTTCACTGGTGATGTTCGTGAACATCTCTCTTGAACAGCCGCTTGACGAGAAGAGTGTGTGCGTGCAGTAAGGGATCCCTTGCAGTGTGATTCCCCGGTACGGTCAGCAGTCGCAGGTCCGTAGCGGTATTGCCCGATAGCTCACTGTTCACTGAGTGTTGGCTCAAAGTCCTTGCAGTGTGGGCGACGGGCGCGTTGACTGAATCAAGGCGGCTCAACGATAAGCCACTCGCTCATTGCGGAGCCGACCGATTCTCACCAACAAGTTCAGGCTTTGCCGGAGCTGACGATGCAGGACGGAGCGAACAATGAGTGTTAACGCGAAAAAGGAAGTCCGGAAAGCTGCCGAGAAGACCGCCTGGAATCCCATGCGTTTCGTTAGCAGCTGGGGTGTGCGTAGCAGCCACGCCTATACGGCAGGGCTAGTCTCGGTTGGTATCTCGCTTGCCACGTGGCTGGTATCCCGGGGCAAGGACGACAGCAAAGCTCAGTCGGATCGGTGGGGAATCTTTATTGGCCAGTGGGCACCCACGTTCTTTGCTCTTGGTGTTGGCCTGAAGCTTGAGGAGGACGAGTCGTGAACGTGCTGCTTGGAATCTCGAGAGTCCTCGTCATTATCGGGGGACTGAACTGGGGCCTCGTAGGCCTCTTCGACTTCAACCTTGTCGATTCCATCTTTGGTGCCGGCTCGGCGGCGTCCAAGGTCGTGTACATCATCGTGGGCGTCGCTGCCCTGGTGCTGATCCTGGACTTCATTCCGCGCGAAAGCAGGGGCCGGACACAGGTCTAGCGCCTTCTGTAGACCTCAACTAGCTGTACCCTCGGCGACACAGACGTTTTGCTGGGGGTGCAGCTGCGTGTGGTGCCGGCCTGGCACCGGAGTGACGTAATCGGAGGACGGCGCTGTGCGTCATCCCGTCACGCCGGGGGAGAGTAAGCCCTGGTATTCGCCCGCCAGGTCGGTATGGGTTGCCCCGTGTCGTTCCCACTCAAGGATTCGAACCTCGATTGCCCGGTCCAGAGCCGAGCGTCTTGCCGTTAGACGAAATGGGAGCGTGCCCGCACCGGTGTGCGAGCTATTCAGTTATGGGCGATGAAACACCAAAGCCCCCAACGCGTCTGCGTCAGGGGCCTGGTGAGTGGGTATAGAACTCCACCATCTACGATCAGTTTTGCACGAGTTGCACGAAAGTGCAAGTAGCCGCGCACGAATGCTCAGCGACGGGTCGCGAACTCGGCTGCCAACAGGTCGGGCACGGACAGCCACTTCACGCCATCGATGCGCATGACCTTGATGCGGCCCTCTCGGATCCACCGGTACACGGTGTGCTTGGACTTCCCGACTCTGGGGCCGGCATCCTCGATCTTCACGAAGTGGTCTTCAAGCTTCGTTGTGCGCGGCACTCTATGCGCTGGCGTCTGCATAGTGACCTTCCTCTACGTCGGACAGGATGATGTGCTGAACGAGCGCGTACTCGCCTGGGGTGAGGGTGTAGCCGCAATAGCAGCTGATCACGATCTCATCGCCCGGGAAGCGTGGGGGCCGGTGGGCGAGGGTGAGTTTGTCGCAGCCGCCACAGGTCATGAACGTGATTCTGCGGGGCTTGTCTACTTGGGGCCAGCGTCGGTCAGCCGATGCGACAAGACGCCCGAGTTCGAGCGCGTGGTATTGGCCGACCTTGTCGTTCGCGGCGGCATGCTCGTCTGCGAAGCGGTTGAGCGCGACACAGTGGCTGTTGATCTCGTCGGCGGCGAGCCATGTTGCGGCTAGGGGTGTTGCTGGCTCCGTGGAGCTGGACACGCGCACGTCTTCCTGTGCGCTCTTAATATCACCGGCTGAGCGCAGCCACGCGATGATCTTGCCTGCGCTCTCCCACGCCCACACGAACCGGTTGTATTCGCGCTGCTCGAGATACCCGACACCATCCACGGGGTGATCATTCATGCCTGCTCCTCCAAAACGAAAAGGCCCGTCACAAGGTCGATGCCCCATTCGCTGAGGGATCTAGTTGTGACGGGCCTTAAAGCACCTGTTGAGGGATAGTCTACGCGCAATTCTCAGATTGCGCGAAGGGTTACTTCTTCTTGCGTTTCGGGGGAACACCTGGAAACAAATATTGGGCAATGATGTAGATGATCCCAAGTATCTCGACAACAGTGGAGCTGATCCATGCCACGATCACGTACGGCTCTATTGCTGCTTTAGCGTGCCATGCGTACCAGCCAACGAGGATAAAGTTCCCAATGATCACACTCCACGCGAGTGCTGCAGCGAGCTTAAAAAACTTGGGCCGCATCTCGTTTTGCTGATGGAGCCGATTGATTTCCGCGCTCTGCATCGTCTTTTGGTGTCGCGTGAAGCGCTGGCGCAGATCGCGCATCGTTCGCAATACGTCACCCCTGGTGCCTTCTGGGGCGAGGACTATGTGGGAAACCGATTCGCTTCGTGGGACATCCTGTTTGAGGTCGTCTACTGAAGCTGAGTCGAGATCAGGGCCGTCAGATTCCAAGGCGTCTCTTGCGATGTGCTGCGGCCGAGGGACTTACACCAAAGTGGCTTGCAATCATGTACTCGGACTCGTAGATTCCCCAAACTCGACGGAATTCATCTTCCGGCATCAGCAAATTGCCTGCAAACTCATCTGCGTAGAATTCGTGGAGGTCGTACTCGTTTGTCCGACGTTCGACGAAGGAGTACTCGTTATCCCCCTTGTCTCTACGCTCAATGAAATGACCTAGCTCATGTGCCGCTGTGAACATCTGCCGACCGAAGTTCTCATTCTCCTCAATGAGGATTTTGACGTCGCCCGGCTTTGCGACAATCGCGCCGGATATGCCCGGGAGAAGGCTTTCGAAGCTAACTTCAATACCGTACGCTGCGGCGATCGCGATTGGGTCCACAGGGAAGGAATCGTCCCACCGATCTTTAAGGACTCGTCGGGCAGCCAACTGTGCTGCTTCTTTAACTAACATGCTGGTCGCCTCCTAGGGTTTCCACAGGTTATCCACTGATCTATCCACAGGATCGATCTACTATGAGTGTACTACTTTACCGGCCAAATGGGCCGATTTTCGCTCACTGCGGACCGTGTCTGCTTGCGGGGGCTCATCTGGCGTGGTATCGTCCGGCGCGCAATTCTCAGATTGCGCGAGCCAACGTGGAGGACTCCTTATGAGGTGGCCCGTGGCCAACATTTGGCCAACATGGCGGATTCTGTTCGCTCATTCGATTGTCTTAGTTTGTCGGGTTGAGGAGCTTTGTTTCGCTCTGAAACCCCCGATCAGCGCAAATAAGGATCGGTGTTTGTCGGCGAATGTGTTTTCGTGTCGGCCTGTGCCGAAAATGGCTCGTTCAATCCGCAGGTCGTAGGTTCGATCCCTACTGGGGGCACCACCATTCACGCGGAAGAGGCCCGGCGAAGTTGTGAAACTTGGCCGGGCCTCTTCTGTTGCGCAACTCGTAGTGCAGCCGCGCTATTCCTTCCGGCGCCCAGTGATTGCGCCCCAGATGAGCAGAACAACGAGCGCGCCGCCAATCGCGAGTGCCCAGGTCTGGATCGACCAGAACTCCTGCAGCGGCGCGTTGAAGAGCAGTGAGCCGAGCCAGCCGCCGACGACGGCACCTATGACGCCCAGGATGAGCGTCGCGAACCAGCCACCGCCGCTCTTGCCTGGCATGATGGCCTTTGCAATTGCGCCGGCAATGAGCCCGAGCAGAATGAAAGCTAAGAATCCCATGAGTTTCCCCTTTCGCTTGGGTCACCAATTATTCTCTGTTTGCAATGCGAGTCAAGGGAGTTTGCATTTCTCACAGTCTTTACTCGAAGTGGATTCAGCCGAAAGCGCACCGCCCGCCAATACACAGCAGAGAACACTTACAGTGAATGGAGAACCGTGCAGAGCGGCACTCGCAGCGCACAAGAGAGGACACGCGATGAGCTGGGAACTGATCCCCGACGGCTCGCAGCCGGGTGGGCGTATGCCGCGGCGCTTCCCGTGGGGCGTTCCGTTGACCGTCGGCGTCGTCACGCTGTTGGTCGGCCTCAGCCTGCTCGTCTGGCCGTTTTTCGCGGCGAGTAGAATCCTCGCGCTCCTCATCGGCGCAGCCTTCATCGGCGGCGGACTCGCGACAATCGTTGGATCGCGTGCTCGCGGCTTCGGCACTCCCGCGGGGGTGCTGTTTATCGTGCTCGGCGTCATCGCGATCGCGTTTCCGGAGCTCACGGTGAGCATGCTCGTTGGCTTCGTCGCAGCGACAATGCTGCTGATTGGAACCGTGTGGCTCGCGATTGCGGTGCGCATGCGAGAAGCGATCCACTGGGTGTTTGTCGCGATCCCCGCCGCGCTGATCGCACTCGGTATCGTTGCGCTCATCTGGCCGTCGCTCGCACTCATCGTCGCTGCGTTTGTTGCAGGCCTCCTCACCACACTCGTCGGCGGTTCGCTGATCTGGGCGGCACTCGCGCTACGCCGCGGAAACGCGTAGCCTAGCTCCTCGTATGACACGAGAACATCAGCGCCCCATTCTGCAGCCGTCAGCAGCCTTCGACGGCATCATCGGATCTGACGATCCCGAAGCCGCCCACCGCCTCGCCCAAGAAACCTCCTGGGCGCTGCTGCACCGGGTCCGCCAGGTGGCCGATCCCGAGATCGTGCAGCGCGTCGTCGAGGTCGCCTCGGGCGACGGCATCAACGACATCGCAGAGCTGTGGGCGCGCGAAAGCCCAAACTCGCTCGCGGGCGTACTCTGGCGGCTCTATCTGCTGCGCCGCATCACCGTTGCCGACCCCGTGGGTACAGCCGACCTCTTCAGCCGCGGCTCGCGGCGGATCGGCACGATCGACCCGATTGTGGTCGGGGCCGTCGAACCCGCCACGCCCGAAACGATCGCTGAGCTGTGTGACAGGATCCTCCGCGGAGCCTTCGTCGGCGACCTCGGAGTGACGCTCGACCGGGCCGCTGCCTACGCGCGGGTCATGGCTGCCGGGGCGGCGGAACTCGCCGATGACCGGGATCCTCACGACGAAGCGCACGGCAGCGAGCTCACCACCCGGGCGCTGCGCTACGCGACGATTGGCCGCGAGTTGGACGGTGCCGCGCGCCGCTGGCGTGACGGGACGCTCGGCTAACGCACAGCGAGTTCAGCAACTCGGAGTACAATTGGTGTTGCCGGGCCGCAGTTCCCCGGGCTCCAAAAATTGCCGCTTCGAGCGGCCTTCCGCCGAGAGGCGTTCTGCGGCTCGGTCTTACACTTCCGCACTGGCGTGGGGCGCAGCGCGGCCCTCTTCTCGCTAGGGCCCGCACATTCTCAGGGCGGAGCGCGCCCAGCCTGAACCGTTCACCAGCCATGACTTCAGCGAAGTCAGGAGTGATTTGCAGTACAAAGCCCACGACCTCGCTGAGGTCATGGGTGGTGAGCGTTCCTGCTCGCTGAGGTCTGCACCTTCAATCGTTGAAGAGCCGCCGATGCTGCCGCGGGCAGCTCGCACCCCCGCCACGTCGGGGAGATGCCGCGCGTCCGGCGGATCTGCCGGCACGCGAAAGCCCCCGCCAGCACCGGCACGCGAAAGCGCCCGCCCGCAGCAGCGGACGGGCGCGAACCCGGAAACAGCAGTAGGACTTAGCCGAAGCGGCCCGACACGTAGTCCTCGGTCGCCTGCACCGTGGGCGAGCCGAAGATCGTCGCGGTGTCGTTGTACTCGATGAGCTTGCCCGGTTTGCCGGTGCCCGCGATGTTGAAGAACGCGGTCTTATCGGAGACGCGCGAGGCCTGCTGCATGTTGTGGGTCACGATGACGATCGTGTACTCCTGCTTGAGCTCCGCGATGAGATCCTCGATCGCGAGCGTCGAGATCGGGTCGAGGGCCGAGCAGGGCTCGTCCATGAGGAGCACCTCAGGGGAGACGGCGATCGCACGCGCGATACACAGGCGCTGCTGTTGCCCGCCGGAGAGGCCGGCACCCGGCTTCTCGAGGCGATCCTTGACCTCGTTCCACAGGTTTGCGCCGCGCAGCGACTTCTCGACGAGGGCGTCTGCGTCGCCCTTCGAGATGCGCTTGTTATTCAGCTTGACGCCAGCGAGCACGTTGTCGCGGATCGACATCGTCGGGAACGGGTTCGGACGCTGGAACACCATGCCGACCTGGCGGCGCACGAGCACGGGATCGATGCCCGGAGCGTAGAGGTCTTCTCCGTTGAGCAGCACCTGCCCCTCGACGCGTGCGCCGGGGATGGTCTCATGCATGCGGTTCAGCGTGCGGAGGAAGGTTGACTTGCCGCAGCCCGAGGGGCCGATGAACGCGGTGACCGAGCGGGGCTCGATGGCGAGCGAGACATCCTCGACCGCCAGGAACTTCGAGTAGTAGACGTTGAGGTCTTCAACTTCGATGCGCTTCGACATGTGCTGCTTTCTGTGGGGGTGGTAGATCAGCGGGCGACGGCGGAGAACCGACGCGCGACGAACCGGGCGATCAGGTTGAGCGCCATCACGATGAGAATGAGGAGGAGCGCCGCCGCCCACGCGCGCTCAATGAACGCTGAGGCGGGGTTGCCCTGGTTGGCGAACTGCGTGTACACGTACACGGGGAGCGACTGCATGCGGTCGCTGAACAGGCTGTAGTTCATGCTCGCGGTGAAGCCGGCGGTGATGAGTAGCGGCGCGGTTTCGCCGATGACGCGTGCGATCGCGAGCATCACGCCCGTCATGATGCCTGCCATCGAGGTGGGGAGGACGACCTTGAGGATCGTGCGCCACTTCGGCACGCCGAGCGCGTAGGAGGCCTCGCGCAGCTCGCCCGGAACCAGCCTGAGCATTTCCTCGCTCGAGCGCACGACCACCGGGATCATGAGCACCGCGAGCGCGACCGCGCCGATGATGCCCATGCGAGCGCCGGGGCCGAGGATCAGCACGAAGGCCGCGTAGGCGAACAGGCCCGCGACGATCGAGGGGATGCCGGTCATGACGTCCACGAGGAAGGTGATGATCTTGGCGAGCCGGCCGCGGCCGTACTCGACGAGGTAGATCGAGGTCATGAGACCGAGCGGTACTGCGATGACGGTTGCTGCGAGTGTGATGAGCAGCGTGCCGATCATCGCGTGCAGCGCGCCGCCGCCCTCGCCCGTGACGTTGCGCATCGACGAGGTGAAGAACTCGAGATCGAAGCGGGCGATACCGTTCGAGACGACCGTGATCGCGAGCGAGATGAGCGGGATGAGCGCGACGAGGAAGGCTGCCGTGACGAGCACGGTGACGAGCCGGTCGGTGAGCTTGCGGCGCATGGTTGCGCCGTTTGCGGCTGCGGTGAGCGACATGGTTAGGCTCCGATCCGGGCGTTCTGACGGCTGACGATCCACCGCGCGACCGCGTTCACGAGGAAGGTGACGATGAAGAGGATGAGGCCCGTGGCGATGAGCACGTTCACGTTCTCGCCGTACGCCTCAGGGAAGGTGAGGGCGATGTTCGCGGCGATGGTTGAGGGGTTATCGGCGGTGAGGAGCTTGAACGAGACGACGCCGCTCGCGGAGAGCACCATGGCGACGGCCATGGTTTCGCCGAGCGCGCGGCCGAGGCCGAGCATCGCACCCGAGATGATGCCGGGCTTCGCGAACGGGAGCACCGAGAGACGGATCATCTCCCACCTCGTCGCGCCGAGCGCGAGCGCGGCCTCCTCGTTGAGCTTGGGAGCCTGGAGGAAGACCTCGCGGGAGATCGCGGTCATGACGGGGAGGATCATCACGGCGAGCACGATGGCCGCGGTGAGGATCGTGCGGCCGGTGCCGCTCGCGGTGCCGCTAAAGAGCGGGATCCAGCCCATGTGCTCGTTGAGCCAGACGTAGAGAGGGCGCACGGCAGGGGCGAGCACGAGGATGCCCCAGAGGCCGTAGACAACGCTCGGAACCGCAGACAGCAGGTCGATGAGGTAGCCGAGCAGCTGCGAGAGCTTGCGGGGGGCGTAGTGGGAGATGAACAGCGCGATCCCGATCGAGAGGGGGAGCGCGATGATAAGCGCGAGCACCGCTGCCCAGACGGTGCCGAACACGAGCGGGCCCACGTAGGCCCAGAAGTTGGTGGTGAGCACCGATGCGGTCTCGCCCGTGGCGACGAACGCGGGGATGCTCTGAACGATGAGGAAGACCGCGACGGCGGCGAGGATGACCAGAATCATGCTGCCTGAGGCGATGGCCGTGCGCGAGAACACTCGGTCGCCGCGGCTGAGAACCTGCCGTGGCGCGGTCGTGGGAGCAGTCACTTCGGGAGTGCCTTCCGGTGGGGGAGTAGAAGCGGTAACGCGGGGTGCTGCCCGGGTGGATTGGCTGCCGAGGGCGAGGCCGATCCACCCGGGAGCGGGTTAGCTGATCGCTGCGACTGCCGCAGAAGCCTTCTCACGGAGCGAATCCGAGATCGGGGCGGAGCCGGCAGCCTTTGCAGCCACTTCCTGGCCCTCAGGGCTGACGATGTACTCGAAGTAGTTCTTCACGAGCTCGGCGTTTGCCGGATCCTCGTACTTCTCGCAACCGACGAGGTAGCTCACGAGCACGAGCGGGTAGACGCCGTCTGCGGTGCTGGTGCGGTCGAGCTCGATCGCGAGGTCGTTTGCGGTGCGACCCTCTTCGAGCGGCGACGCGTCGACGATTGCCGCCGCTGCCTCGGGGGTGAACGGAACGTACTTGTCGCCGACCTTCACCGAGACGGTGCCGAGGTCGCCGGCCTTCGAAGCGTCGGCGTAGCCGATGGTGCCGACGCCGCCCTTCACTGCCTCGACGAGGCCCGAGGTGCCCTGGGCTGCCTCGCCGCCGGTGATGTCGGTCGGCCACTCCTCAACCGAGCCTGCGGTCCACGCCTCGGGGGCAGCGGCTGCGAGGTACTCGGTGAAGTTGCCGGTGGTGCCCGACTTGTCCGAGCGGTGCACGGGCACGATCGCCTGGTCGGGGAGCGTTGCATCCGGGTTGGCGTCGGCGATTGCCGCGTCGTTCCAATTGCTGATCTCGCCGGTGAAGATCTTTGCGATCGTTGCTGCGTCGAGGTTCAGGTTGTCGACACCGTCGACGTTGAACACGAGGGCGATCGGGGAAATGTAGGCGGGGATCTCGACGATGTCGCTCGTTGTGCAGGCGTCAAACGGGCCTGCGGTGATCTCTTCTGCCTTGAATGCGCGGTCCGAGCCAGCGAACGCGACAGCGCCCTTCTGGAACGACTCGCGGCCGGCACCCGAGCCCGAGGGGTCATAGTTGATGGTGACGTCGGCGTTCGCAGTCTGGAAGCCGGCGATCCACCCCTGCTGCTGGGCTGCGTCCTGCGACGAAGCGCCAGCGCCCGAGAGGGTACCGGTCAGCGACGAAGCGGTCTCGTCGCCGGTTTCGGGTGCGGATTCGTTAGCAGCGCAACCGGTGAGGATAAGCAGGGCGGCGCCGCCTGCAGCGGCTGCCTTCATCGTGGATGAGAACTTCACGAGTGTCGTGTCCATTCTGATGTGGTGTGATCCTGATTGCCTGGCGATTACCTGGCGATATCCACGCTAAGGATCGGGTGTGACTGGGATCCGACCGGAAGGTAAACATGAGGTGAACTCGCGGTGATGCTCGGGGGACGACACTTTGCCCCTCCCCCCCCCACACCCCGATTAATCCGTTCCGACCCTTGCACAGGGCGTGGAAGGGTCGGAATGGATTAATCGGGGTGTCGAGGGTGTCGAGGGTGGCCGGGGCCGGGGCCGGGGCAGGGGCAGGAGCCGAGCCAAGGCCAGGGCCAGGCCGGGCTAGGCCAGGAGCGTCAGCGCGCCCGGCGCGACCCGCACCTCGAAGGGACCTGTCCCGACCTCCTCGCCGTCAGAAAAGGCGATCTCATCGCTCGCGTCGATGTGGATCGTGGTTGCCCGGGTAATGGTGACCTCGGGTAGAGGCTCGTGCTTCGCGCGTGCGAGCAGCCCGAGCACGCTGAGCAGGCGCAGTTTCGAGGCCGAAGCCACTTCGACGAGGTCGAGGTGGCCGTCGTGCACGCTCGCCTGCGGTGCGAGCGGAATCCCTCCGCCGATCGCCCGCGTGTTCATCACGGTGCAGAGCACCCCCATGAACGAGCGCTCGGAACCGTTGAGCGAAACCGTGAAACGGCGCGGCCGCAACGCAAAGATCTCCGCGACGAGGGCAATGTGGTAGCGCAGAGGCCCCAGCGGAAGGCGGATCGCATTCGCGCGGCGGTTGATTGCCGCATCGAAGCCGATCGACAGCCCGCCCGCAAACCAGTGATCGGGGGCACCAGCCCGCGAGACGACGCCGAGGTCGACCGAGAGCGGGGCTCCCTCCGACGCGAGTACGCGGGCGACCGCTGCAGACGGGAGGCGGGGCAGCGCGAACTGGCGCGCGAAGTCGTTGCCGCTACCTGCGGGAACCACCCCGATGGGGAGATCCCGCGCCTCGGCGACCTGCAGCACGAGCCCGATGAGGCCGTCGCCGCCGACGAGCACGAGGCCCCGGAGACCGCGTGTGCAGGCCTCTCGAACTCGGGCTTGGCAGTCGGCTCCGTTGACGCCGGTGATCTCGATCGCGTGGAGCCCCGCGCGCTCGAACTCCGCGAGCACGAGCTTCGCAACGCGAGCGCCGCGCCCGAGCGCAGAGCTCGGATTCACCACCACACCGTAAGGCGCATCATCGCGCATGGACAACCCCTGACAAGTAAAGACTGACTAGTGCTTGAGCGGATATGTTTCAACACCGAGGATCCCGGCACCCGGGCGGGAGCGGGAGAAATGAAAGACTGAGAACCCTGCCGGTGGCAGCCGAGCCGCGTCCTCGACGTACTCGCCCGGCAGGCTACCACTTGCGAGCATGAGCTCGCGAGCGAGGTCGGGGAGTACGGGCAGGTGGCTGCAGATCACCGCCGACTTTCCTCGTTTGACGATCTTGCCGACGAGCCTGCGGGTGGCGGTGAGGTCGCCCTCATCCCAGAAGTCTTGGCTTAGGCACTCACGCTCGCGCACCTCTGTCTTGAGGCGTTCGGCGAGGGGTGCGACTGTCGAGAGACATCTCGTCGCGGTCGAGGAGAAGACGCGCTTCGGGGCGAAGGTGCGGAGGATCGGTGCGAGCGTGTGCGCCTGCCGCTCTCCCGTCTCGGTGAGCGGGCGCAGGTGATCCTCCGGGAATTCCTCGCCTCGCGGTGCGGCCTTGGCGTGCCGCAGCAGCGTGATCGAGAACGTGTCGAGCAGTCCGGGCTCTGCGAGCCTGAGGAAGACGTCGAAGAGTTCGCGGTCAGCTTCGTAGCTCAGGAGGTCGCGGGCGGCGGATGCGGGCACCCACTCGAGTGCCTGCACCTCTGAGTTCGGCTTGAACGTCGAGGCGAGCGCTGCCTTCGCGGTGACCTCGGCTGCCCAGTACTGCACGATCTTTGCGTTGCCGCCGGGCATCTCGTAGTGGATCGTGCCGAGGGTCGCCCCGAGCGTCACGCGCAGCCCGGTCTCCTCGCGGGTCTCGCGCACCGCGGCCTCAGGCATGCTCTCGCCGGGGTCGAGTTTGCCCTTCGGGAACGATACGTCGCGCTGCTTCCGGCGGTGGATGAGCAGCACCATGAGTTCCTCGACATCAGCCGGGGTGCGCACGCGCCGCCAGGGGATCGTGCCCGCGGCAAAGACCTGTTTCGCCACTGCGCTACCTTGCCCGCCTGGCCTGGGTGCGGTCGATCATGACGAGGTCTTGGAGGTCGGGGAGCGGTTCGCCCTCCTCGCTCACGACGCGACGCTGCCAGGTTCCGTCGGGGAGCATCCGCCACGACGATACGTCGTCGCTGAACGCGAAGCCGAAGAACCGGTCGACGCGGGCGAGGTGGTCGCGCTCGACGAGGCTCACGAGCACCTCGATGCGGCGGTCGAGGTTGCGGTGCATGAGGTCGGCGCTGCCGATAAACACGTCGCGCTCGCCGCCGTTTTCGAACCAGTAGATGCGCGAGTGCTCGAGGTAGCGGCCGAGCACCGAACGCACGCGGATGTTTTCTGACAGGCCAGGGACGCCGGCGCGAATCGAGCAGATGCCGCGCACCCACACGTCGACGGGCACGCCGGCCTGGCTGGCGCGGTAGAGCGCGTCGATGATGGCCTCGTCGACCATCGAGTTCGCCTTGAGTCGGATGCCGCTCGGGAGTCCGGCGCGCGCGTTCTCGGCCTCGCGTTCGATGCGCTCGAGGAGGCCGGTGCGCAGCTGCAGCGGTGCGACGAGGAGCCGATCGTAGTCGGTTTCGATCGCGTAGCCCGAGAGCACGTTGAAGAGCTTGGTTGCGTCGCGGCCGATCGCGGGCGAGGTGGTGAAGAGCCCGAAGTCTTCGTAGATGCGGCTCGTCTTCGGGTTGTAGTTGCCGGTGCCGATGTGGCAGTAGTGGACGAGCTTGCCGCCCTCTTCACGGATCACCTGCACGAGCTTGCAGTGCGTCTTCAGCCCGACGATGCCGTACACGACGTGCACGCCGGCCTGTTCGAGCTTGCGCGCCCAGGTGATGTTGGCTTCTTCGTCAAAGCGGGCCTTCACCTCGACGAGGGCGAGCACCTGCTTGCCGGCCTCGGCCGCCTTGATGAGCGAGGCGACGATGGGGCTGTCACCCGAGGTGCGGTACAGCGTCTGCTTGATCGCGAGCACGTCGGGGTCGGTCGCTGCCTGCTCGATGAACGCCTGCACACTGGTGGCGAACGACTCGTACGGGTGGTGTACGAGCACCTCGCGCCGGGCGATTGCCGCAAACATGTCGACCTTGTCGCTCGGCGAGCTCGTACGGAACGATGGGTGCGTGACCGGGATGTGCGGCTGGAACTTCAGGTCTGGCCGGCGCAGGCTGCCGAGCGCGAACAGCCCGGAGAGGTCGAGCGGCGCGGGCAGCGTGTATACCTGCTCCTCGTCGATATCGAACTCGCGCACGAGCAGGTCGAGGGTCGCCTCGTCCATATCGTCGGAGATCTCGAGGCGAATCGGCGGGCCGAAGCGCCTGCGCAGCAGCTCCTTTTCGAGCGCCTGGATGAGGTTCTCGGTCTCGTCTTCCTCGATCTCGACGTCTTCGTTCCGGGTGACGCGGAAGACGTGGTCGTCGATGACCTCCATCCCAGGGAACAGGCCGTCGAGCTGGTTCGCGATGAGCTCCTCGAGCGCGATGAAGCGCACGTTGTCGTCGGATTCCCGGCGGTCCACGCGCACGTAGCGGGGGATCATCTGCGGTACCTTCAGACGCGCGAACTCGATCTTGTCGGTGTTCGGGTTGTGCACCCTGATCGACAGGTTGAGCGCGCGGCCGGAGATGTAGGGGAATGGGTGCGCGGGATCGACCGCGAGCGGCATGAGCACCGGGTAGATTCGCTGCTCGTAGTATTCCTTGAGGATCTCGCGATCTGCATCGTCGAGCGCCTCCCATTCGACGATGTGCACGCCGGCGTCTGCGAGCTGCGGCTTCACCTGCTCAGCGAAGCAGCGGGCATGGCGCAGCTGCAGTTCAGAAGCGGTGCGGTTGATCTCGGCGAGCACCTCGGTGGGTGCGCGACCGACGTTTGTGGGAACCGCGAGCCCCGTGAGAATACGGCGCTTCAGGCCCGCGACGCGCACCATGAAGAACTCGTCGAGGTTGGTCGCGAAGATCGCAAGGAAGTTTGCCCGCTCGAGCAGCGGCACGGTCTCGTCCTCGGCCAGTTCGAGCACGCGCTGGTTGAACGCGAGCCAGCTGAGCTCACGATCGATGTACCGGTCGGCGGGCAGAGCCCCGTCGTCGACGATGGTGATCTCGCGGGTCTCTTCGCTCATAGCTCTATTCTGACACCTGCGGGCCGGCTGGGCCGCGCCATTGTGTGCTTCGTGAATCGATGGTGAATCCTGCGGCCTCATACATGTGCACTGCGCGCTCATTCTCGCCGTCGACGTAGAGCGTCACGCGCTCGGGGTGGTGCTGCGCCATCCGCGCGAGCGTGACGCCGAGGAGCGCGCGACCGAGCCCCGTACCCGCGTGGTCAGGATCGACCCCGACCACGTATAGCTCCACCTCTGTCCGGTCGCCGTCGCGCAGCGTCTTCACCCAGGTGAACCCTGCAAGAACGGATTCGCCGGGCGCGGCGAGTAGAAACAGATCGTCCGGGTCAAACCACGCCTCCTCGCGCATGAGCGCAAAGTCTGCGAGCGTTACCCGGCCCTGCTCTGGATGGCTCGCAAAGGCACGGGCGTTCACCGAGACCCACGCGGCGGCATCGCCCGGTTGATCAGCGGCGAACGTGCGCAGCGTGAAGCCCTCGGGTAGCGCGACCGCGAATGGATCGGCGCTCGCCGCGGGCAACAGGGCGGGATCGAGCGCCATTCTGAACAGTGAGCGCACTGCGGTGAAGCCCGCGCCCGACAGCAGCGCGGTTGCAGCGGGGTTCTCGCCGTGCGCCCAGGCGAGCAGCCCCGGAACGCCGTCGGGTCCCGCGACCGCAGCCTGCGGATGCGCGAGCAGCTCGCGCAGCGCCGCCGTGCCGATGCCCTGGCCGCGCGCGGGCGGATCGACGACGAGGTCAAGCTCGCCCTGGCCGATCACGCCGACTGCCACGGGGGTTGAGGGAGAGTCTGAGGCGTCCGATCCGGCGCGCGCGAAGAGCAGCAGTTCGCGTTGCCCCTGCCGGGCAGCGAGCAGCGCCTGATCCGAGAGCGGGGAGGAACCATCGGCGTGCTCGGCCCGCTCAATGATGGGCGACGCGAGATCGAGCGATCCTGCCACCGTGACGATTGTCTCTGCGTGCATGCGCTTCTCCTGTATCTCCGGATCCCTGGCGATCTCTGTAGCCCTGACGGCTTACTCTGACAGTAGCCCTGGCGGCTGACTCTGGCAGCTAACCCCGGCGGTCGCGAGCGAAGCCGTACCCGACACCGCGCACGGTGCTGATGAGCCACTCGTGTTCTCCGAGCTTGGCCCGAAGCCTGCGAACATGCACGTCGACGGTGCGCGCGCCGCCGAAATAGTCCATGCCCCACACCTCGGCAAGTAGCTGCTCGCGCGTGAACACCCGTGCCGGGTGGAGCGCGAGAAAGTTCAGCAGTTCAAATTCTTTATAGGTGAGGTCGAGCGTGCGCCCGTGCACCGTCGCGACGAAGTTGGAGTCGTCGATCTCAACGCCCGAGATCTGCACTCCCGGCCCGGGCGCGCTCTCTGACTGTTCCTGCGTTGCGGCTCCGAGCAGCCGTAGCCGCGCGTCGATCTCTGCGGGGCTTGCGTCGGGCGTGAGGAAGTCGGCGACATCCCACTCCGGCGTGAGCGCCGCGAGCGAGGCATCACCGAGCAGCGCAATGCGGGGGATCCGGGTGCGGCCGGCGAGCGCAATGGCTGCGGCGCGGGCTCCCCGCGGGTCCTCTGTGCCGTCGAGCAGGATCGCGGCGATCTTGTGCGGCGGGTTCTCGTAGGCGAGCGCAGCCTGCAGCGGGGATGCGATGTTCGCAACCGCGACGCTGTGCGGCAGGACATCGAGCGACGGCAGCGGGGTCACGGCCCGAGCCTGCTCGAGCCGCGCGTGCGGTGCGCGGGCAGCGGGCGAAGCAGCCGCAGAAGTAGCCGCAGCAGCCGCGGTGAAGAGGAGCAGCTCCATGACTGACCTCCCTGCGGTTTCGACTACCCAAATATCCTACTCGGACACGTTCTTCGGCAGTGTGGGAGGATTAGCGAATGAACGAAACCGAAACCGAGACGACCGAACGCGTGTCTTGGCATCTGCCGCGACTCATCATCGCGTGGGTTGTCGCCGCGGTCTTCGGGGTGCTCATCACCGTGCTCGTGGACGAGGCCCGCTTCCAGTGGCTGGCGCTCGCCGTCGGTGTCTCCACGCTCGTGACGTTTGCGCTGCAGCTGGGCACCGCGCAGCGCGAAGGATTCATCAGCAGGCTCGCGTTTAGCATCTCTGGCTCTGTTGTGATTATCGCCGTGATTGACGTGATTGGCACACTGATCGGGTAGCACCCCGATCCTCTTGCTAGACTGAGGCCATGCTCATGGCTCTTGAACTCTTCTTCCTCGGACTCCTCGGTCTCGCGGGTGTCGCGATCGCTTGGGTATCCGGAACGGTTATCTACAATCTCTTTAAGGGTCAGCGCTAGTCGCGAGCTCCCTGATGACGAGTCCGTACCTCTCACTTCCCGGGGCGGTCGGAGACTCCGTCGCCCTCCACTACGGCTCGCCCGTCGCTGAACAGCGCGCGCTCGACGCCGGAAACGCAGCGGTCGATCTCTCGCACCGCGGCATCATTACTGTCGCTGGCGCGGATCGGCTGAGCTGGCTGAACTCGATGACGAGTCAGCACCTCCTGGGTCTCGCGCCCGGAGTCGCAACCGAAACGCTGCTGCTCGATCCCAACGGGCGAATCCAGCACGCGATCCGCCTCGTTGATGACGGCGAGACAGCGTGGCTGCTCGTCGATGAAGGATCAGCGGCGGCTCTCACCGCCTACCTCTTGAAGATGCGCTTTGCGTTGCGCGTCGAGATATCCGACGTCTCCGACGAATTCGCTGCCGTGCTCGCCTTCGAGGGTGGCACCGCGACCGCAGCTCTCCGTGAGCTCGCGCCGGTCGTTGAGTGGGCCGACCCGTGGGCCGAGGTCACGCGCGGCGGGACCCAGTACGCACACGGCGACCATGCCGGGGCCGACTGGAGTGCCGTACAGTTCGTGTTCGCGAGGGGAGACCTGCGCAGGGTGTCGCGCGCGGTCTCACCGGCCGGGCTCATGGCGCTCGACGCCCTCGAGATCCGCGCCTGGCGGCCGTCGCGCGTCGGCGACGTCGACGAACGGGCGATCCCACACGAATTTGATTGGCTGCGCAGCGCGGTGCACCTCACGAAGGGGTGCTACCGCGGCCAGGAAACGGTTGCGAAGGTGCACAACCTGGGGCACCCGCCCCGGCGGCTCGTGCTGCTGCACCTCGACGGCTCCGAGGGCGAACTCCCGATCGCTGGCGCGCTCGTCTTCAAGGAGGGCGAGGCGAGCGACCCCGAGGCGCGGCCTGTCGGGCGCATCACGCGTTCGGCGCTGCACCACGAGTGGGGCGGGATCGCGCTCGCGCTGCTCAAGCGCTCGGTCGCGGGCGACATCACCCTTGCCGTGCGCGGCGGGGCAGACGCGGCTGACCCGAAGGCCCCGGTGACCGGGGTGATCGCCGCGGCGCAGGAAATGATTGTCCCGACTGACGCTGGCGCTACGCGCAGCGTCCCGAAGCTCAAGCGGCTGTAGGGCACTGCCGGATCCCTCGGATTCGCCGTGCGCCCGCGGAACGAACCTCGCTAAGCTGGAGATATGACCAACACGTTGATCCTGCTCCGTCACGGCCAAAGCGAGTGGAACGAAAAGAACCTGTTCACCGGATGGGTCGATGTTCGACTCACAGAGCGCGGACGGGGCGAAGCGGCAGCGGCCGGCAAGCTCCTCGCGGAGAGCGGCATGCTCCCAGACGTGCTGTTCACGTCGCTGCTCAGCCGCGCGATCCAGACCTCGAACCTCGCGCTCGAGAGCGCGGACCGGATGTGGATTCCCGTCGAGCGCTCGTGGCGTCTCAACGAGCGCCACTACGGTGCGCTCCAGGGGCTCGACAAGGCAGAAACCCTCCAGCAGTACGGTGAAGAGCAGTTCATGGAGTGGCGACGCTCCTACGACACCCCGCCACCCGCACTCGACGACGCGAGCGAGTGGTCGCAGGCGAACGACGAGCGTTACGCGAACATCGACGGCGAAGCTCCCCGCACCGAGTGCCTGAGCGACGTTGTCGCGCGGATGGTGCCGTACTGGGAGGGCAACATCCTCCCCGAGCTGAACTCCGGCAAGACCGTGCTCGTCACCGCGCACGGCAACTCGCTGCGCGCGCTCGTGAAGCACCTCGAGGGCATCTCCGACGCCGACATCGCCGCGCTGAACATCCCGACGGGCATGCCGCTCGTCTACGAGATCAACGAAGACGGCACGCCGACGGCTGCCGGTCGTTACCTCGACCCCGAGGCCGCTGCCGCAGGCGCTGCCGCGGTTGCTGCTCAGGGCAAGTAGTTCCCAAGTGAAAGGTTCTGGCCGCCTCACTCAGTGAGGCGGCCAGAACCTTTCGCTGTGAGAGCGGCAGACGACTACTTGTCGTCGTCCTCCGCATCATCGTCTTCTACGTTGTACTTGTCGGCGAGATCAGCCCAACGTTCCTCGTCGGAGACGTGCCCCGAAGCGAGCTCTCGCTCAAGCTCCGAGTAGTTGGTTGCTGGGCTGAAATACTTCAGCTCCCGAGCGACTTTAGTGTGTTTTGCCTTCTGACGGCCGCGCCCCATGCGTGACCCCCTTACACATTTCGGGCCTCGGAGGATTTGCTCCCACGAGGCAGTACTCAATCAACATGGACGTATGGGCATGATCTTAGCACGTTGGGGAGAGGGCTTCGCGGCGCTAACATGAGGTTATGACCTCGCCCGCACCTCGCCGTCCGGTAAAGCGCATTGTTCTCATCAGTGTGCTCGTGCTTTCGCTCGCAATAGTTGGCGTAGTCGCTGCGATTGTTGTCCCGATCCTGACGCACTCAAACACCGGCAGTTCGGGACAAACGATCCCCACCGACTTCGAGTCTTCATCAACGGCCAAGGGTGCCGACGACCGTACCCGGACGATTGCCGTCAAGACAACCGACGGGAAACCGGCCGAACTCGCCGAGCTTTCCCCCGGCGACGAGGTCGTCGTGACGGGCGAGGGCTTCGATGCCGGTCTCGGCATATATGTAGGTTTCTGTGCGATCCCACCCTCCCCAGACGTGAAGCCCGGCCCCTGCCTTGGCGGCATTCCTGAGGGAGCCGAGCAGGGAGCCGCCGCCGCGCAGGAGGCGCTCTCAAGTGCTTGGATCACGAATGATTGGGCATGGAAATCATTTGCCACGCAGGGATACGACGATCGGGATCTCGGGAGTTTCTCGGTGCGCCTGACGGTGCCAGAGCCGACCGTTGAGGGCCTCGACTGCACGCAGTCGCGCTGCGCGATCTCGACCCGCACCGACCACACCGCCATGAAGGAGCGCGTGCAGGACATGCTGCTCCCGTTCGCGTACCGCGCGAACTAGGGGCGGCCGAGGGCGTGACTGTTCGTTCGCGGCAAATCGGCGGCTGAGCCCGACGGTGCCTGGGCCCGACGGCCTCGTCGGGCCCGGAGCCAACAGGGACCGCCGCGCTTGAACCCTGACCCCCCGGTGTTATCTATTCTGACCCCGTTTTGGCCTGCGCAAGGGTCGGTATGAATTAATCGGATCAGAGAGGACGCAAGGGCTACGCCGCGAGCGGCAGGGCGCTGCGCGACGAGAGCGCTGAGCCGAGCAGGATCATCCGCATGCAGCGCTCGGCCGCGTCGCGCAGCAGCTCTTCTCCCTGCTCGACTGCCTGTGCGAGTTCCATGGGAACGGTGAGGATTGAGGCGATCGCGTCGATCCCAATGTCGTGCACGTCGGGCGCGCCAGATCCGAGCGAGCCCGCGATCCCGAGCACCGGAACCCCGGCCGCCCGCGCCCGCAGCGCGATCTCCGCGGGCACCTTCCCGCGCGGCGTCTGAAAGTCGATCGCTCCCTCGGCGGTGATAACCAGATCTGCCGCGGCGATGAGCCCGTCGAGGTCGACCGGTGCGACGCTCGGCGCGAGCAGCACCTCGAAGCGGGGCGCGAGCCTGGCGCCGAGCACGGCGGCAAGCCCCGCCCCGAGCCCGCCCGACGCACCCGTGCCGGGGCCGGTGCGCAGGTCGAGCGGTGCCCCGAGCACTGCCACGCGCTCAAGTAGCCCGGCCCAGTGATCAAGCGCCGTCGAAAGCTGCTCAACCTGCTCTGGACTTGCGCCCTTCTGCGGCCCGAACACGCGGGCGACTCCGCGCGGCCCGCAGAGCACGTTGTGCACGTTGCAGGCGAGCACGATCTCAACCTCGTGCGCCCGCGGATGCAGGCCAGACAGGTCGATACTTGCAGCCCGGCCCAGTTCCGCCCCGCCCTCGGGCAGCTCAGCGCCCGTGGCATCGAGGATCCGCGCCCCGAGCCCGCGCAGTGCGCCCGCGCCGCCGTCGCTCGTGCCCGAGTCACCGCAGCCGACGATGATACGCTCCGCGCCATCGTCGAGCGCGGCCGCGATGAGCTCCCCGACCCCGCGGGTGGTGGTCGATCCGGGGTCGCGGCGGTCGCGCGGCACAAGCCGCAGCCCGGCAGCCGCTGCCATCTCTACGACAGCGGTGCCTCGCGACGTGCCTCCGAGGCGCGCCCAGTGGGCGAGCACCGGCTGGCCTACGGGGCCGGTGACCCGAGCCGGAACGAGCTCGCCGCCCGTTGTTGCGGCGAGCACCTCTGCAGTGCCCTCGCCGCCGTCGGGAACCGGGTATTCGTCGACCTGGACGCCGGGAATGACGCGGCGGATGCCGGCCGCGATAGCCGCCGCAACCGCGTCGGCTCCGAGGCTCTCCTTGAAACCTGAGGGGGCGACGAGGATGCGCGCTGGAATCTGCATGGACATGATGAACCTCCGAGTGGGGTCGACAAAACACCGGGGTGTCCCGGGCAGTGTGCGTGAAGTGTGAGAAGAAGCGTTAGATGAAGAGGGGGAGCCCGAGCGCTGGCCACAGCCAGAGCGAGCAGCTGACAATGAGTAAGAACATGAGCGGCGCGAGCCACGTCGAGAGCCGGAGAAGGTCGACTGGGTCGATCCCGCCGCCTGACTCTTCGTCACTGAACATCGCGACGGGCTTCGCCGAACTCGGCAGCGTGTGGCAGAACCCGGCGGCCGCGGTCGATGCGAAGGCCGCAGCCGCGGGATCGACGCCGAGCCCCGGGGCAATCGCGATGATGACCGGGATCAGCGCCGCTGACCTCGCCGAACGCGACTGAATCACGAGGTGCGCCGCGAGCGACAGCGCAACGACGAGGAGCAGGAACGCGAGCCCGGCTCCCTGTCCGAGGCCGCGGACGGGCGTGAGCAGTGTCTCGCCGAGCCAGGTGGCCGCCCCGGTGTCGGTGAGGGCTGAGCCGAGGGCGAGCGTCGCCGCGAGGAAGAGCAGCAGCTGCCAGGGCACGCGCTTCACCGCGGGGCCGAGCCCGATGATCCCGACGCCGGGGAGCGTCGCCGCGATCGCGCCGAGTAGCGCGACGACCGCGGGGGAGAGTCCGTGCACGGGCTCCGTGCACCACAGCGCGACCACCGTACCGAGGAGCAGCAGCGCGCGCTGTTCCACACGCGTGAGCGGCCCCGAGACGGGGGTGGCCGCGTCGCGCGCGAGGTCGTTGAGGGTCACCCGCACCCGGGTACGGCGCTCGGCGCGCGTCGTGAACCGCAGCAGCACGAGCTCGCAGGCCAGGTGTGAAGAGACGACGGCGAGCGGCAGGCCGAGCACGAGCCAGCGGAGAAACCCGATGCCCTCGCCCGTCGCCTCGGTGAGGAGCTGGCTGGTGATGAGGTGCGCCCCGGCACCGAGGAGGGAGCCGACAGCGGAGAGCAGGATCACGGTCGGAAAGATCAGCCCGAGCGCGCGCAGCAGCGCGGGTCGGCCCGGGAGCGCCCCCGCAATGGCACGGTAGACGGGCAGTGAGAGGGCCGCCCGCCCGCTCGTCGCGGGGATCGCGAACGCCGAGACGATGAGCGCCGCGGTGCTCGCGTGGGCGAGGGTGCGCGGCCGGCGAGCTCGGGCGACGAGCTGTGCGGCACCCCGGAGCGCGAGGCCCGAGGCTGCGACGCCAGCGGCGATGATGCACGCGCAGATGAGCAGCCAGATCGTGCTGTCACCGAGGCTCGCGAAGAATGCGTCTGCGGGCAGCGCGCCGACGACGAGGAGGCAGGCCGCCGCGAGAAACGCGACGAGCGTGTCGTCGAGGCGCGTGAACACCCATCCCCAGACTGCGGCGAGGAACACGGCGATCGTGGCGGCGGCCGGCAGGCTCAGCGCTGCGGTGTCGGGAGTGGCTGCCGCGGTCGATGTCACGTCGGTCACGCCGCCGGCGGCGCGGATCGCCGCTGGCACGACGAGCCAGGCAGCGAGGAGGATCACGACGGCGGCGGCGATCCAACGCCTGGTGAAGCGCGTGCCGGTGCACCTCGGAGGGCGCGTGCCGGTTCGCGCGGTGGCGCGGCTCTTGGCTCCGGGCCAGCCGGAACCGCCGCGCCGCGGCTGCTCAGCTGCCGCCGCGTGGGCTTCTGGGCGCGTGCGGGGTCGCTGCGGGCCGCGACCTGCCGGTGGCTCGGTCGCGTAACGGACGGTACTCATCGCAGTCGGTATCCCGCCCCGCGCACGGTCTCGATGCGGTCGGCCCCGATCTTTGCGCGCAGCGCCCGCACGTAGACGTCGACAACGTTCGACGCCGGATCGAAATCCATGCCCCAGACGTGCCCGATGAGCTGGTCGCGGGTGAGCACCTGGCCCGGGTGCTGCAGCAGCACCTCGAGCAGATCGAACTCGCGGGCGGTGAGCTCGGCGGCCTCGTCGCCGACGGTGACGCGGCGGGCGCGTACGTCGAGCGTGAGGTCGTCGTGGCTGAGCACGGGTCCGACCTGCCGCTGCTCGCCGTCGCCGATGCGGATCCGCACGCGCGCGAGCAGCTCAGCGAACTGGAACGGCTTGGTCACGTAGTCGTTCGCGCCGCCCTCGAGGCCGCGCACCGTGTCGATGACGGAGTCGCGGGCGGTGAGGACGATCACGGGGACGGTGACGCCCTCGCCGCGGAGCTGACTGAGCACGGTAAAGCCGTCGATGCCGGGCAGGCCGATGTCGAGTAGTACGAGGTCGAAGGAGCCGGAGCGCGCGAGAATGAGCGCGGTCTCGCCGTCGGGTGCGGCGGTCGTGTCGTAGCCAGCTGCGCGGAGGCCGCGCGTGACGAAGGAGGTGATGTGTGGATCATCTTCCGCGATCAGTATGTGCCGCATTTAGCGCTCCTCGAGTTCGGGTGACGTAAGTTCTGGGGCCGCTGTGGGAGCGGGAAGGTCGATGCCGAAGGTTGCGCCCTCGCCGAGGGTGCTCTCCACCCATGCGGAGCCGCCGTGACCGTCGGTGATGGCGCGCACGATCGCGAGGCCGAGGCCTGAGCCGTGCCGGGGTGAGGAACCGGCGGTGTCGCTGCGCGCGGTGACGTGGCCGCCGTGCACGAAGCGGTCGAAGATGCGCTTCGCGGCTTCTTCGGAGACCCCGGGGCCCTCGTCGGCGACCCAGACGCTCAGTCGGCGATCCGCGCCCGCGCCCTCGAAGCGCGAGCCGATGCGGATCCGGTCGCCCGAGTCGGTCACCTGCACCGCGTTCGCGGCGAGCTGGAGCACGGCCTGCGTGACCCGCTGGGCGTCGATCGCTGCCTCACCCTCTGCGACCTCCATGAGCTGCCAGCGGCGGTCGCCGAGCGCCTGCGCCTTCGCTTCGATGTCGAGCGTGAGGGCCGCGACGTCGTGGTCGGCGAGCCGCACGAAGTCGTGCTGCTGGGCCCGCGCGAGCACGAGCAGGTCGGACACGATCCGGCTCATTCTGGCGAGCTCGTCGGTGACCAGGCGGATCGTGGCCTGCCGCTCCTCTGGATCCTCGCTGAGGAGCTCGAGGTGGCCCCGCACGATCGTGATCGGGGTGCGCAGCTCGTGGCCGGCGTCGTCGACGAACTGCTGCTGGGTGCGGTGCGCGTCTTCGAGCCGGTCGAGCATCTCGTTGAACGTCTCGGCGACCTGGGCGATGTCGTCGCTGCCGTCGACCGGCACGCGTTCGGTGAGGTCGTGCTCGGTGATGCCGCGCGCGACCCGGTAGACCTCGCGCACGGGGGCGAGGATCTGGCCGGCGACGAGCCAGGCGACGCCCGAGCAGAGCAGCAGCCCCGCGAGCGCGACCCAGGCGAGCGTGCCGACGGCGCGGTCAACCGCTGCGCGATCCGCCGCCGTGAACTGCGCGACGAGCAGCGAGCCGGTCTGCTCCCCGACAACGAAGTCGACGCGGCCCCAGCGCACGGGCTCGCCGTCGCTGAGTGTCGTCGCGCCCGAGCGGTGCTCGGGGTCGGTCATCGTCTTGAGAATGGAGGCGTCGGGCGCGGTACTGGGGGCAGTACCGGCGGCCGTGCTCGGCTCATATCCGGTGACCCCCGAGAGCGAACCGACGGGGGCGCCGTCTGCGATCCCGATGATGAGCTCGCCCTTATCGACTGACTGCCGGGCGAGGTACACCTCGAGCAGGCGTTCCGGGGTTGCAAAGGGCTTCGTCGTCTCGGGGTCGACGCCCTCAGTGACGAAGCGCACGAACTCCTCGCCCTCCTGAGTGATCTGCGCGTTCGCCTCGACCTCGACGGTGGCGAGCGAGAGACTGCGGCCGATGAGCCCGATCGCGCAGAGCGTGAACAGGGTGCTGAGCACGATCCACACGGTGATGCGCCAGCGCGCGGGCAGCGTGCGGCGGCGGAGGGTGCGCAGCGTCTGCGGGGCTGCTGGCTGCAGGGCAGCAGCGTCGATCGGCTCGAGTGCCACTGTCGGAAGTGCCGCAGTTGGCAGTGCCTGTGTGGGCGGGTTAGTCATCGTCGCCCCAGTCGTCGGCGTCGTCATCCCAGTCATCGTCAACCGGTGCCGGTGCCGGTGCCGGTGCCGGAACGGGAGTCGGGGCAGGGGCCGGAGCTGGAGCCGGAGCTGGAGCCGGAGCGGGAGCGGGTGCCGGTGCCGGTGCCGGTGCGGGCTCTGGCTTCGGAGCAGGCTCCTCGACCACCGGGGCCGGCGCGACGATGGGCGCTTTCGGGAGCTCTGGCGGCCCGGGAACCTGGATGAGGGCCAGGCTGCCCACAGCGATCGCCGCCGGAATGACGATGAGGGCTCCCGGCAGGAGGAAGCGTCGTGCGAAGGTCATGGAACTATCGTCGCGGATCAATGTGAAGCGTAGATGAGTTCAAGATGAGGGATCCTTCATCTAGCCCTCAGCAGGCTCAGCGAAGCCCGTGCATCAGCGGGCTCGGCCTGGGTGACAGGCCCCACGCAACCCGCGAGACTCAGCCAGCGAACGCGAGCGGAGCGATGACGAGCTCGGCGATCGTGTAAATCGCGAGCCCCGCGAGCGCACCGATGACGGTGCCGTTGATGCGGATGAACTGCAGATCCTTCCCGACCTGCAGCTCGATCTTCTCGGCGGCCTCCCGCGCATCCCAGCGCTGCACCGTCTCAGAGACCACGTTCGCGAGATCGTGCCGGTAGGTGTGCACGAGGTACTCGACGACCTTCATCACCCAGACGTCGATCTTGTACTGCAGCGTCGCGTCGCTCTCAAGCTTGCGGCCGAAGTCGGTGACGGCCGCGGTGACGCGCGCCCGCAGCTCGCTTTCCGGATCTTCGAGCATCTCGACGATCGCAGCGCGCGCGGTCTGCCAGGTGCTCGCGGCGAGCGAGCGGATGCGGGGGCTGTCGAAGACCTCGCGCTTGAACGACTCGAGCTGCTGCTGCAGCGCCTCCTGCTCCTGCAGATCGCGGGCAAGGTCGTGGAGAAACTTCGTGATCGCGATGCGGGCCGGGTGCTCAGAGTCAGCCGAGACGTTCTCCAAGAACTTCACGGCCTCGGTGTGCAGCCGCTGGTCGACGAATTTCTCGACGATGCTCGGCATCCACTGCGGCAGTCGCGACGAGATGACCTTGTCGAAGGCCTGCGGGTGCTGCACGAGCCACAGTCGCAGCCGGTTCGCCGCGAGATCAACGAGCGACTCGTGGTGACCGCCCGAGATGAACGATTCGGTTGCGCGGCCGAGTAGTGGCCCCCACTCGGGGTCAATGACGTGCCGCCTCGCAAGCGACTCGATGAGATCCTGCACATCGCGATCGTCAAGCACGGTGAGCGCCCCGAGGCCAACGCCCGCGGCCATGTCGCTCACGCGTTGCGCGTTGCCGGGCTTCCGCAGCCATGATCCCGCCATGCGAGCGCCGCTGATCTGGGAGAGCTTGTCGTGCACGACGTCGTCGGCGAGGAAGTTCTCCTCGATGAACGACCCGAGCCCCTCGCCGATCTCGTCCTTCTTGTTCGCAATGAGATTGGTGTGCGGGATCGGCACGCCGAGCGGGTGCCGGAACAGCGCGGTGACGGCGAACCAGTCGGCGAGCGCGCCGACCATGCCGCCCTCGGCCGCGGCGCGAACATAGCCGAACCAGGGGATGCGTTCCTGCAGAATAAAGGCCACGACAAAGAGCACGGCCATGAAGATGAGGAGTCCGACAGCGATCCCCTGCATGCGCCTGAGCGCGCGCAGCCTGTCGAAATCGGCGGGAGTGATGGCTCCGAGCGTTCGTCGGGTAAACAATGGCACTCCTCCATTATGCGACCTCGTGTATTCCGTGACGCTATCAGTGAGCCATGGGATACTTCACCTCATGCAGTTTCTTACAGTGCTCAGTCTCAAAAACCGGGCACTCATTGCGCTCGTCACGGTTGTTGCTGCCGTGTTTGGCTTCCTGGGAATGTCCTCGCTCAAGCAGGAACTCATGCCCTCGGTGGAGTTTCCAGCCATAGCGGTCATCACGACCTACCCCGGGGCATCGCCCGACGTCGTGAACAACGACGTCTCGGGGCCTGTCGAAACCGCGCTGCGCGGAGTACCGAGCCTGGAGAGCACCACGGCCACCTCGAGCACCGGCATGTCCGTCGTGCTCGCACAGTTCACCTACGGTGTCGACATCGCGGCGACCGAACAAAAGGTCGAGCGAGCGGTCAGTCGAGTCTCGCAGATGCTGCCCGACACCGTGGAGAGCCAGGTCGTGGCCGGCAGCGTTGACGACCTGCCAGTGATCCAGATCGCCGTCACCCCGCCGAGCGGGGAGGATCCCGAAGACACAGCGAAGCTCATCGAGCGCGTCGCCGTCCCCGAGATTGGCGACCTCGACGGCGTTCGCGAGGCGCAGCTCTCGGGAGCGCGCGGCGACCGCGTCACGATCGTGCCGAACGAAGACAAGCTTGCCGACACCGGTATCAGCCAGCAGCGAATCACCGACGCGCTGCAGCAGAGCGGCGTGCTCATCGCGGGCGGCACCGTCGACGACGGCAAGAACACGCTCGCCGTGCAGCTCGGATCCGAGATCCACTCCGCCGAAGACATCGCGGCGCTGCCGATCCCGCTGAGCGCCGACGAGTTCATGGCCTACCAGCAGGCGCTGCAGGCGCAGCAGCAGCTCGCCGAGCAGGCCGCCGCCGGCGCGGCCGCGGGTGCCCAGCTCCCACAGACGCTCCCGCCGGGCCTGCCCGGTGCTGAACCGGGTGCCGAGCCGGGCGCGGAGCCGGGCGCGGAGCCCGGTGCCGAAGCCGAGACTCCGGCACCGCCCAGCGTCGTCACGATCGGTGACGTCGCAGGCGTCTCGCTCGACGCGAACCCCGTGACGAGCATCTCGCGCATCAACGGGGAGCCCGCCCTCACCATAGCCGTGACGAAGATGTCGCAGGCGAACACCGTCGAGGTGTCACATGTCGTGCAGGAGAAGATCAAGGAACTGTCGAAGCAGCTCGGCGGCGTCAGCCTCACCGTCATCTTCGACCAGGCACCCTACGTCGAGCAGTCGATCGAGTCCCTCACGACCGAGGGCCTGCTCGGCCTGTTGTTCGCGGTGCTCGTGATTCTCGTGTTCCTCATGAGTGTCAGGGCGACGCTCGTGACCGCGATCTCGATCCCGACCTCCGTGCTGCTCGCGTTCGTCGGCCTGAACTTCGCCGACTACACGCTGAACATGCTTACCCTCGGCGCGCTCACGATCTCGATCGGCCGAGTCGTCGACGACTCGATCGTGGTGATTGAGAACATCAAGCGGCATCTCGTAGAGGGGGAGGAGCGGGGCACTGCGATCCTCCGCGCCGTCCGCGAGGTTGCCGGAGCGATTACCGCCGCGACCATTACGACCGTCGCGGTCTTCCTGCCGATGGCGTTTGTCAGTGGCATGGTCGGCGAACTGTTCAGGCCGTTCGCATTCACCGTGACCATCGCGCTCGCCGCATCGCTGCTCGTCTCGCTCACCATCGTGCCGGTGCTCGCGTACTGGTTCTTGAAGCCTGACGCGCAGCCGAAGCGAGCCGAGGGCGACGCTGCCGACGCCTCGACCCGCGGCAACTGGTTGGCGCGCGGCTACCGACCCATCATCGAGTGGACGCTCGGCAAGCCGGGCATCACGCTCATGCTGTCGGTGCTTGTACTCGCAGGAACCGTGCTCGCGACGCCGCTCATGAAGACCAACTTCATGAGCGAGGACGAGCAGAACTCCGTCGGCCTCACCCAGACGCTCACGCCCGGGGTGAGCCTCGACGAGCAGCTCGCGCAGGCCGAACGCGTCGAGGGCGCGCTCTCAGACATCGACGAGGTTGAGACCGTGCAGGTCACGATCGGCTCTGGCGACGGTATGGCAGCGATGTTTGGCGGGGGCGGCGAAGGCGCGATCAGTTACTCGCTCACCCTCGACCCTGACGCCGACCAGGCGAAGGCGAAAGACACGATTCGCGCCGCGGTCGAGGATCTCGGCGACGCCGGTGAGTTCGCGATCGGCCAATCCGGCGGTGGCATGACGATGTCGAGCGCGATCCAGGTGAACGTCACCGCGCCCGACCAAGACACCCTCGCCGAGGCGAGCGACAGCATCGTCACCGCGCTCAAGGACCAGCCGGGCCTGCACCAGATTGAGAGCGATCTCGCGATGTCGCGGCCGTTCGTGCGCGTCACGGTGGATCGCCAAAAGGCCGCCGAAGCGGGCCTGAGTGAGGCGGCCGTCGGCGGCATGGCAGCGAAGAGCATGCAGCCCAGCCAGGTTGGACGCATCACGATCGATGACTCGGCAGTGAGCGTCTATCTCGATCTCGGAACCGCGCCCGAAGATATTGACGGCGTGAAGGCGCTTGCGCTGCAGACCGCGACCGGCGAAAAGCGGCTCGACGAGCTCGCAACCGTCGAGGTCGCTGATGGCCCCGTGACCGTGCGCACCGAGAATAACGTGCGCATGGTGACGGTCTCGGCGCTGTCGAAGGGCGACGACCTCGGGGCAGCCGGAACCGAGGTCTCCGCGGCGCTCGCCAAGGTCGACCTCCCCGCGGGTGCGTCGGCGAGTATCGGCGGCGTGATCTCGCAGCAGGAGGAGGCCTTCGAACAGCTGGGGCTGGCGCTGCTCGCGGCGATCCTTATCGTCTACGTCGTGATGGTGGCGACGTTCCGCAGCCTGCTGCAGCCGCTGCTGCTGCTCGTGTCGGTGCCGTTCGCCGCGACCGGCGCGCTGCTGCTGCTCATCGCGACCGGGATCCCGCTCGGTGTCGCCTCGCTCATCGGCGTGCTCATGCTCGTCGGCATCGTTGTGACGAACGCGATCGTGCTCATCGACCTCGTGAACCAGTATCGAGAACGCGGGGACGCGCTGCGCGACGCCGTGCTGCACGGCTCCCTGCAACGTCTGCGACCGATCGTGATGACGGCGCTCGCGACGATCCTCGCCCTCACCCCGATGGCGCTCGGCGTGACCGGCAAGGGCGGCTTCATCTCGCAGCCCCTCGCCGTCGTTGTGATCGGCGGCCTGCTGTCGTCGACCGTGCTCACCCTCGTGGTGCTGCCGACGCTCTACTACCTCGTCGAGCGCAAGCGCGAGCAGGGCCGTGACCGCAGGCGCACGCGCGCCGCTGCGAAACGAGCGGGTACGCTGGTTCCTGTGGGCGCGAGCGAGGCGGCCGTCGGCGAGACCGGCGCGCTGCACGCGGGAGCGCCCGAGATGTGGCCGGGGGAGACGCCCGCGGCCGACCACGATCCCGAGCACGGGGCTCCCTCCAGGGGCGAGACTCTTGCGGGCGGCGCGGCCGCTCCCGAGAGCGACCAGGCAGCGGATCCCGGCATCGAATCACGCGAGAACGACACCGAAGGTGACGTGGGGCCAGCGCCCCGAGGACTGTAACCCATGGCCCAGAAGAAGCGGCGGGGCTTCAAAGCTCCCGCGAACTACGACCCGAACCGCAATCGTGCGCCCAAGCGCAAGTTTGGGGGCGCGCGGTCGGAGGGCGCTGCGCCCCGCGCTGAGCGCGGCGAGCGTACTGAGCGCGGCGATCGATCGGAGCGCGGCGATCGGCTCGTGCGCGGCGAAGGCCTCGAGCGCGGCCCGCGCGGCGAACGTGCAGCACGGGGCGACCGCGGCGAGCGTGCGACGCGTGGCGAGCGCGCGGACCGTGTAGAGCGCACTGAGCGCACTGAGCGCACCGAGCGGCCCGAGCGGCCCGCGGGCGCTGAGCGCGGGGCCCAGCGGATCAGGCCAGTGGACGGCGAGAAGCCGCAGAAGTTCCAGGCGAAGCTGTGGACGGCTGACGACGCCGCCGGAAAGACATTCAAGGAGCTCGGCCTCGGCGGCAACATCGTGCGGACCCTGGGCGAGCTGGGAGCCGACTCGCCGTTTCCGATCCAGGTCGCGACGATTCCCGATGGGATCGCGGGCCGCGATGTTCTCGGGCGCGCGGAGACCGGCTCGGGCAAGACCATCGCGTTCGGCGCGGCGCTCGTCGAGCGACTCCTCGTGCTCAAAGCGCAGGGCAAGCTTGGTGAAAGTACCTCGAAGAAGTTCAAGCAGCCCAAGCGTGGCGAGCGCTCAGCCCGCGGAGAGCGGCAGCCGACGCGCAACCCGAAGGCGCTGATCCTCGCCCCGACGCGCGAGCTTGCGCTCCAGATCGACCGCACGGTGCAGCCGCTCGCGCGCGCGGTGGGTTTCTACACCGCGCAGATCGTCGGTGGCGTGCCGAGCGAGCCCCAGGTGCACGCGCTCGAGCGCGGCATTGACATCGTCATCGGTACCCCGGGGCGCATCCGCGATCTCGTCGAGCGCCGCAAGCTCGACCTGCGCGAGGTGCAGGTGTCGATCGTCGACGAGGCAGACCACCTCTGCGAGCTCGGCTTCTTGGAAGCAACCCAGTGGACGCTGCGGCAGACCGAGCGCGACGGGCAGCGGATGCTGTTCTCGGCGACGCTGGATCGCGACGTCGAAGAGCTCGTGGCCGAGTTCCTCACGGATCCCGCGGCCCATGAGATTGAGCACGCGAAGTCGACCGTGCCGCACCGCGTCTACATGGTCATGCGTGAGGACCGGGACGCGGCAATTCTCGAGTTCGCGAAGACCCCCGGCCGCGTGATGCTGTTTAGCCGCACGCGTGCCGCAGCCGAGAGCATCACCGAGATGCTGCGGGCGGAGGGGATCTCCGCGACCTCGCTCCACGGAAATCTCAGCCAGGCCCGCCGCGAGATCAACCTCAAGGAGTTCTCGACGGGGAAGGCGCGCGTGCTCGTGGCAACAGATGTCGCCGCGCGCGGCATCCACATCGACGATGTCGACGCGGTCGTGCAGCTCGATCCGCCGCAGGAGGCGAAGACCTTCGTGCACCGCTCGGGCCGCACCGGCCGTGCGGGCCGCGGTGGGCAGGTTGTGACGCTGATCCCGCGGACGTGGCAGAAGCGCACCCGCGAGATGCTCGACGAGGCCGGCATCGAGCCGCTCGTGTTTGAGGCATACGAGCCGAAGAAGCGCCCCTCGGGAGCGCGCCGCAAGTAGAGATAAGTGCCAGAGAACCCGCACTCAAACTGTATGGTTCTCACAAAACTTCGGGAGCGTGCTCGGAGCGTCTTGTTGACTGCCCCGCGCTCCCTTGAAGCATGCCCGTAGTCGACATACTCTGGCTCCATATCCAGGGCACAGGAGTGAGCGGTCTCGCCGCGCGGTGAGCCGCTCGCTTCTGCCTCCGCCGTCAAGATCGAATTGGAGATATCGATGGCCGACAACACCCCCCGCATGAACATCCAGCAGGTGAGCGACGCGCTCCTCGGCAAGTGGAAGGCCGAGCGCCTCGAGTCGCGCGAGCTCGTGCGCAGCAACCCGAGCCTGCACACGATCCCCGGCCAGCCGATGGACGAGCACCGCATCCGCGTGCTCAACCAGCTGCACGAGCTCGTCAAGGCGGGCGCGATCCAGCGCGCATTCCCCGCCTCGCTTGGCGGCGCAGACAACCACGGTGGCAACGTCGCCGCGTTCCAGGAGCTCGTGCTTGCAGACCCCTCGATGCAGATCAAGGGCGGTGTGCAGTGGGGCCTGTTCGGTTCCGCGATTCTCCACCTCGGCAATCAGTCGCACCACGAGAAGTGGCTGCCTGACGTGATGAACCTCAACCTTCCCGGCGCGTTCGCGATGACCGAGATCGGGCACGGTTCCGACGTCGCCTCGATCGGCACCACGGCGACCTACGACGTCGACACCGAAGAGTTCGAGATTCACACCCCGTTCAAGGGTGCGTGGAAGGAGTTCCTCGGCAACGCGGCGCTCCACGGCCAGGCTGCGGTGGTCTTCGCACAGCTCATCACGCTCGGCGTCAATCACGGCGTGCACGCCTTCTTCGTGCCGATCCGCACTCCTGACGGCAAGCTCCTGCCCGGCGTCGGCAGCGAGGACGACGGCGTGAAGGGGGGCCTGAACGGCATCGACAACGGGCGGCTCCACTTTACGAACGTGCGTATCCCGCGCGAGAACCTGCTCAACCGCTACGGCGACGTCGCGGCAGACGGCAGCTACACCTCCGACATCGAGAGCCCCGGCCGTCGCTTCTTCACCATGATCGGCACACTCGTGCAGGGTCGCGTCTCGCTCGACGGTGCCGCAGTGCGTGCGATGCAGGCCGCGCTCACCATCGCGATCAAGTACGGCAACGAGCGCCGCCAGTTCCCGGGTGCCTCGGGCCGAGAGACCGTACTCATGGACTACGGTCAGCACCAGCGCAGGCTGCTGCCGCGCCTCGCCGAGACCTACGCGATGGCGTTCGCCCACGAGCGCCTGCTCACCGTGTTCGACGAGGTGTTCTCGGGCGCGAAGGATACGGACGAGAACCGCGAGGATCTCGAGACGCTCGCGGCCGGCCTGAAGTCGCTCTCGACCTGGGCCGCCCTCGACACGCTCCAGGAGGCGCGCGAGGCATGCGGCGGAGCCGGCTTCATCGCGAAGAACCGGCTCACCGGACTCCGCGCAGACCTCGATATCTACGTCACCTTCGAGGGCGACAACACGGTGCTGCTCCAGCTCGTCGGCAAGCGCCTGCTCACCGACTACGCGGCGCAGTTCAAGGATGGCGACAAGGCCGCGCTCGCGCGTGCCGCAGCCAGCCAGATCGGCGACCGCGTGAGCCGCTTCGGGCTCCGCCAGCTCGGCCAGTCGATCGCCGACCTCGGCCAGACCGCGCGCTCGGTTGAGAGCTTCCGCACCGCAGAGGCGCAGCGCGAGCTGCTCACCGACAGGGTCGAGACCATGGTCGCGGAGGTCGCGAGCGTGCTCCGCGACGCCGCGAAGGACGCCCCGAAGGAGGAGCGCGCGCTCCGCAACGAGGAAGCCTTCAACGCCCAGCAGCACAAGCTCATCGAGGCTGCGCGCGCGCACGCCGAACTGTTGCAGTGGGAGGCCTTCACGGAGGAGCTCGAGAAGCTCACCGACCCGGACACGAAGCAGGTGATGACCTGGCTGCGTGACCTCTTCGGCCTCACCGTCATCGAGCGGAACATGACCTGGTACCTCGTCCACGGCCGCATGTCGGGCAAGCGCGCAGAGTCGGTCACCGCCTACGTCGACCGGCTGCTCGGCCGCATCCGCGAGCACGCGATCGACCTCGTTGACGCCTTCGGCCTCGACGACGGCCTGCTCCGCGCCGAGATCGCGACCGGCATCGAGGAGGAGCGCCAGGAAGAGGCGCAGAATTACGTCGACGCGCAGCGCGCCGCTGGCCTCTGGCCGGTGCACGAGAAGGAACTGCGGGCGAAGGCCAAGGCCGCCGAGAAGGCCGCGGCGAAGGCGGCTGCTCGGGCGTAGGCCTGTCGCTTGCGGCGGCGGGGTGTGGTCTGTGTGGATCGCGCCCCGCCGCACTTGCATCTTGTAGCCCCCGAGTAATTCATTCAGCCCCGTTTTCGGGCCTCGCAAGAGTCGGTCTGAATGAAAAGGGTCGGAGAGGATGCTGGGGTGAGGCCGAGCGCGCCGGGCCACCCACCGCCTAGGCTTGCAGCATGACCGAGCTGCGCACCCTGTACCCCGAGATTGAGCCATACGACCACGGGATGCTGCCCGTGGGCGACGGACACGAGATCTACTGGGAGGTGTGCGGCAACCCGGACGGGAAGCCCGCCGTGTTCCTGCACGGCGGCCCGGGCGGCGGCCTCGCGCCAGACTACCGGCGCTACTTCGACCCCGAGGTCTACCGGGTGGTGCTGTTCGAGCAGCGCGGCTGCGGCCGCTCGACGCCGCACGCGAGCGATCCCGCCGCCGACATGTCGACGAACACGACCTGGCACCTCGTCGCTGACATTGAGCGACTGCGCGAGCACCTCGGCATCGACAAGTGGCTCGTGTTTGGCGGATCGTGGGGGTCGACACTCTCACTGGCGTACGCCCAGACCCACACCGAGCGGGTCACCGAGCTCGTGCTTCGCGGCATTTTCACCCTGCGCAAGAGCGAGATCGACTGGTTCTATCAGGATGGCGCATCGCACATCTTCCCCGACGTCTGGGAGGAATACCTCTCGGTAATTCCCGAGGAAGAGCGCGGGGACCTCGTGGCGGCGTATAACCGCAGGCTCAGCGATCCAGATCCCGCGGTGCACGTGCCGGCCGGCGTCGCCTGGACGGTGTGGGAGAACTCGACGGTTCGACTCATCCCCAACGAGGAAGTCATCGCGGAGGCGCGTGCAGACGTCGCCTCGGCGGTCGCGTTCGCCCGCATCGAGAACCACTTCTTCTCGCACGGCGGCTGGTTCGAAGACGGCCAGCTCATCGCTGACGCGGGCAAGCTCTCTGAGATTCCGGGCGTTATCGTGCAGGGCCGTTACGATGTCTGCACCCCGGCGCGCTCGGCGTGGGATCTCCACCGCACCTGGCCCGAGGCCAGCCTCGAGCTGATCGGCGATGCGGGCCACGCCTCGAGCGAGCCCGGCATCGTCGACGCGCTCGTGCGCGCGACCGACCGCTTCGCTGGAAAGTGACATCCGCTGTCTTCACGCTGCACACTGAAGCCACAGAGACGGGATAGCATTCCAGCATGACCTTCAACGAGAACGTTCGCATCGACACGAGTCAGGTGCAGAAGCGCACCGGCGGTGGCCGGCGTACCGGCATGGCCGTGGGCGGCGGCGGCATCGGGCTCATGCTCGTGTTGTTTCTCGGCTCCCAGCTCCTCGGCGTTGACCTCACCGGCCTCGCGCCCGCGCTGAGCTCGGGTGGGGGCGGATCGAGTTCGTCGAGCGAGCAGGTCGTTGAAGTCGACAACTGCGAGACCGGTGCTGACGCGAACGCAAACGTTGAGTGCCGCATGACGGCGACGAGCGACTCGCTCAACCGCTACTGGAACACGCAGGTCGGCAACTACCGCGGCCCGCAGCCCGTCGCGCTCTTTAGCGGCCAGACGCAGTCGCAGTGCGGCACCGCCTCGGCGGCGACCGGCCCGTTCTACTGCCCGCCGGAGGAGCGCATCTACGTCGACACCGCGTTCTTCAACACGCTGCGCGCCGACTACGGTGCCTCGGGCGGCCCGCTCGCCGAGATGTACGTGCTCGCACACGAGTGGGGCCACCACATTTCGAACATCACCGGCTCGCTCAACCAGGCTGGGCGAGAGTCGGGAGCGACTTCTGGTTCGGTGCGCCTCGAACTCCAGGCAGACTGCTTCGCCGGAGCCTGGGTGGGGGCCGCACAGACCGTCACCGACGACAGCGGTGTGCCGTTCCTGAAGCCCGTCACGCAGGCCGAGATCAACGACGCGCTGAGCGCCGCTGCGGCGGTCGGCGATGATCACATCATGGAATCATCGGGCATGCGGGTGGATCCGGAGCGCTTCACGCACGGCACCTCCGAGCAGCGCCAGCGCTGGTTCATGACCGGCTACGAGCAGGGGCCGACGTCGTGCGGCACCTTCCAGGTGCCTGCGAACCAGCTGTAGCTCGGGTGCACCGGGCTGGCTCAGCGCGGAACTACCGCCGCGCCTCCCCGGCACGCACGAGCCGCCCCATCGCCGTGCGGAGCGCCTGCACTGTCGTCTGCACTGAGCGGCGGTGCATCGTTTCGGGGCGCGTCAGGAGGTCGATGGTTCTGGTCGCGTTCACGCCGGTGAGCGGGCGCAGCACGAGGCCCGCGAGCGCCGATCCGACCGTGTAGCGCGGCACCATGCCGATCGCGTCGCCGGTCGCGACGATCGCTGCAACCGACCCGTAGTCGTTGATCCGGTGCACGACCTTCACGGGCCGATCCGCCACCGCGGCAATCGCCCCGAGCAGATCGTCGGGGGAGTATCCCGCGCGGCTCGTCACCCAGGGCTCGCCGGCGACATCTGCGGCGGTGAGTGACTCGCGGGCGGCGAGGGGATGATCCTCTGGGAGCGCGACGTCGAGCGGCTCCTGCGCGAGCCTGATCACGCGCAGGCCCGACTCCGGCCACGGCGGGCTGTGCTCGAGCCGGTGTGCGAGCACGAGGTCATAGTGCGCGGTGAGCTGCGGAAAGTCCTCTTGCGAGACGTCCTCGTCTGAGAGGCGGAGGGCCGGGGGAGAGTCTGCGCTGCGGAGCTCTGCGAGCAGCGCCCCAAAGATCGCCTGCGAGGCGCTGTGGAAGCCGCACACCCGCACGATCCCCGCGGGCTCCTGCTCGAAGGCTTCGACCGCGCCCGCCGCCGCCGCGAGGGCCTCGATGACCGCGGAGCCGGCGTGGGCGAGCGCGTGGCCGGCCTCTGTGAGTACCAGCGTGCGGCCGTCGCGCCGGGTCAGCGGGGCCTGAAACTCGCGCTGCAGCGCAGTGATCTGCTGCGACACCGCAGACGGGGTCACGTGCAGGCTCTCGGCTACCGCGGTCACGCTGCCGAGCGTGCCGAGCTCGCGGAGGATCTCGAGCTGATAGATTTCCACACCGCCCACCTTTCTTTAGCTAAAGCTTAAAGGAATCTAAAGAAAGAGGCCATTGTTCTGAACTGTCTGGAGTGGCGAACATAGCTGTATGCGAGCACTCTTTAAGCCGGAACCCGGCCCCGGGTTCACCCTCTCAGAGGTCCCCGATCCACACTGCGCAGCCGACGAGGTCATCATTCGGGTGATGCGCACCGGCATCTGCGGCACCGACCTCCACATCCTCGACTGGGACGCCTGGGCGGCAGCAAACGTCGACGCGCCGCTCATCGCGGGCCACGAGTTCTACGGCGAGGTCGTCGAGATCGGCGAGCAGGTGCGCGACGTGCGCGTGGGGGATCGCGTCTCCGGCGAGGGCCACATCGTCTGCGGCACCTGTCGCAACTGCCGAGCCGGCCGCCGGCAGATGTGCATCCGCACGAAGGGCCTCGGTCTGCACCGCAACGGCGCCTTCGCCGAGTACCTCTCGCTGCCCGCGAGCAACGTGTGGGTACACTCCGACACCATCTCGCCCGAGCTCGGAGCGATCTTCGATCCACTGGGCAACGCGGTGCACACGGCGCTCGCCTTCCCGCTCGTCGGCGAAGACGTGCTCGTGAGCGGCTGCGGCCCGATCGGCCTGATGTCGGTCGCCGTCGCCCGGCACGTCGGCGCCCGCTATGTCGTCGCCACCGACGTCAGCGAGGCTCGCCTCGAACTCGCCCGCGGCCTCGGCGCGCACGAGACCGTCAACGTCGCCCACGAATCGATCAGGGACACCCAGAAGACGCTCGGCATGCGCGAGGGCTTCGACATCGGCTTCGAGATGAGCGGCGCGGGCACGGCGCTCCCGGGCATGCTCGAAAACATGAACCACGGCGGCAGGATCGCAATGCTCGGCCTCCCGACCGAGCAGTTCGCGATCGACTGGGCGAAGGTCGTCACGCACATGATCACGCTCAAGGGCATCTACGGGCGAGAGATGTTCGAGACCTGGAATGCGATGGCTGCGATGCTCGAGACGAACGAGCAGCTGCGTGAGCGCATCACCTCGGTCATCGCCGACGTGCTTCCCGCGCGCGACTGGGAACAGGGCTTTCAGGCGGCGAAGTCCGCCACCACCGGAAAAATCATCCTCGACTGGACGGAACTGTAATGTACGGCGCATTTAAGCAACACCTCAGCTCAGAACTCACAGCGATCGAAGACGCGGGGCTCTTCAAACGCGAGCGCGGCATCGCCGGCCCCCAGGGCCCCGAGATCACCGTGAACGATGCGCCCGTCTTGAACTTCTGCGCGAATAACTACCTCGGGCTCGCCGACCACCCGAGCATCGTCAAGGCCGCGCACACCGCCCTCGATGAGTGGGGCTACGGGCTCGCGAGCGTGCGCTTCATCTGTGGCACCCAGGATCAGCATCTCGAGCTCGAGTCCAGGCTGTCTTCGTTCTTGGGGACTGAGGAGACGATCCTCTTCGCCTCGTGCTTCGACGCGAACGGCGGCGTCTTCGAGACGCTGTTCGCTGCGGAAGACGCGATCATCTCTGACGCCCTGAACCACGCCTCGCTCATCGACGGCATCAGGCTCTCGAAGGCCCGCCGCTACCGCTACGCGAACTGCGACATGGAAGAGCTCGAGGCTCGTCTGCAGGAGGCATCGGACGCGCGCTTCCGCGTCATCGTCACCGACGGTGTCTTCTCGATGGACGGCTTCGTCGCCCCGCTCGAAGCGATCTGCGATCTCGCTGACAAGTACGACGCGCTCGTGCTCGTCGACGACTCTCACGCCGTCGGCTTTATGGGCGAGACCGGGGCCGGTACGCCGGAGCTCTGCGGTGTGGCCGACCGCGTCGACATCCTCACCGGCACCCTCGGGAAGGCACTCGGCGGCGCCTCAGGCGGCTACGTCTCGGGTCACAGCGAGATCATCCAGCTGCTGCGGCAGCGCGCTCGCCCGTACCTGTTCTCGAACACGCTCGCGCCGACAATCGTCGCGGGCTCGCTCGCCGCGCTCGACCTCGTCGAGCAGGCTGGTGGCGAGCGCGTGCGGTTGCAGGAGAACGCGGCGCTGTTCCGCTCGCTCATGACCGAGGCGGGCTTCGAGCTGCTGCCGGGCAACCACCCGATCGTGCCCGTGATGTTTGGGGACGCGGCCCGCACCGCCGAGGTCGCGGCCGAGCTGCAGCGCCGGGGCGTCTTCGTGACCGCCTTCAGCTTCCCGGTCGTGCCGCGGGGCGAGGCGCGCATTCGCGTGCAGTTGTCGGCCGCGCACACGGAGGAGCAGATCCGCACCTGCGTGGCGGCGTTCGTCGCCGCGACCAGCTAGAGCGCAACTGCTGGTCACTTCGCGCCACGGAACCCGCGGTTTCGCGAGTTCCGTGGCGCGAAGTGACCACTAGATGGTGTCCCGGAGCGCGGGCGGGTGCCCTAGCGGCGCTTCGCCTTGCGGCGCTCCGCCTTCTCGCGCTCCCGCTTCTCCTTCGCAGCCTGCAACTGGGCGCCGCGCGAGTTCGGGTTGAGCTTCGGCTTCTTCTTCTGCGCGGGTTGCGTCCGCTTCTGCGGATCGCCGCTCCCGGATCCAGCGCCGCCGCCCGCAGCCCCGGCGCGAGCGCCCCCTGCGCCATCACCCGCTGCGTCGACGGTCCGCGACGACCTGGCCGTGCGGCCGCGCATGACGCCCGCGAGATGCTGCATGTCGGGAGCATCGCGTTCAACAGGCCAGCTCGCCCACACGGTTCCGCCGACCACCGGGTCGGAGATGCGGATCGTGAGGTGCTGGTGCTTATCGGTGATGTGCCGGGCCAGGGGTGCAGGCATGAGGATCCCGCCGAGGCCAGTCGCAACGACGTCGAGGGCGGCCGTGATATTCGCGGGCATCCATGCTGGGTCTGCCCACGGCTCCGGGGCCGGCCACGCCGGAGAGTGATTGGGGTGATCGAGAATGCGTACGTCCGCGAGCTCGGCGAGCGAGATTGTCTCGACTCCGGTGAGCTCGTGCCCCTTCGGCAGCACAATCGCGAGGGCCTCGTCGTACAGGCGGAGTGCGTGGTGGGTGCGCGTGGCGTGATCCTCGGTTCCGACCGGAACCTGCCCGGGAGCCGTGCGCTCAAGCAACATGTCGAAGTCGGAGGCGTTCCCCGGGCGCCCGTAGGGTCGCGGGAACGGCACGATGCTGAGCGGCTGGGGAGACACCGCCCGCCAGCGCTTCCCCCACTTGCTCGGCGCGACGCCTCGGGTGAAGCCGAGCAGGATCTCGGGAATTGCGGGTGCTTCTTCGTTCATGGTTGCCTCGTTCACAGCATCACGTCTGCGTAGATTTCGTGGGTGTAGGGGAGCCTCGCCGCTGACAGCGCAATGCGGTAGTCCTCGGCAGACGCCACCCGTCGGAGGGGTGTTCCCTCTTCGCGGTAGTGGGGCAGCGCCGGCCGCTCGTGCCCCTGCGGTGGCAGCCCGCTGGCGGGCACCACTCGCCACCAGGGCACCGCGTGGCCGTACAAAGCCATGACTCGGCCGACCGCGCGCGGGGCCTCCGAACCGATCGCGAGGCCGACATCACCGTACGTCATGACGCGGCCGGCGGGGATGCGCTCGACAACCGCGAGTACGGCTTCGGTGAAATCAGGATCTGGCACAGCAGTAAGCCTACGCCCGCCGCTGGCCGTTCACTGCCGAACCGGCCAGGGTTGGGCGGCGTCGGCAAAGCACGGCAGAACGCAGAGCGCCTCGAGCCTCCGGCTGGGACCGGTGGATCGAGGCGCTCTGGGTAGGTGGGCGGGTGCGTGCGCGCGAGCTAGATTCCTGAAACGCCCAGGAGCTTGCCGATCGTGTACGTTGCGGCGACGGCGATCCCGCCGAAGAGCAGCTGCCTGCCCGCGCCAGCGAGCCAATTGCGCTTCGTGGTGGTCGCGGCGAGTGCGCCTGCGAGCAGCAGACCCGCGCCGCCGAAGGCGAGTCCGACCCAGAGGTTTCCGAACCCGAAGACGAACGGGATGATCGGAATAAACGCGCCGACCGCGAACGACAACAGCGATGAGAAAGCCGCAACCCAGGGCGAGGGGCGGTCGTCGAGGCTGAGGCCGAGCTCGTGGGCCAGGTGGACACGGACGGCGCTTTCGGTGTTCGCGTGGACCTGGGAGGCCGCAATGTCAGCGGTGTCTTCGTGCATGCCGAGGCGTGCGAAGAGCGCGGAGAGCTCGGCTTCCTCACCGACAGGATTGCGGGAGTGGGCCTCCCGCTCGATGCGGACCTCGGCGTCGAGCTGCTCGTTTGCCGTACGCACCGAGGTGTATTCGCCAAGGGCCATTGAGATCGCGCCGGCGATGAGGCCGGAGATTCCGGTGATCGCGACGATCGTGGTGGATGCTCCTGCCGCGGCAATACCGGCGATGAGGCCGATATTCGACACCAGGCCGTCCATCGCGCCGAAAACGGTTGCGCGGAGCCAGCCTGACGAGACATCGGCATGGCGATGGTCGTACTCGTGTGGGCGGGAGATATCTCGCTGCGGGGGCGGGGCGTTCACGCGGGCCTCTCTGTTGGATCGTAGCTGGCACACAGATCGGGATCGTGATGTGCGGCCGAACTGTTGCGCAAAGGGCTACGCTAACAGGGAATTTGCGTGAGGGAATAGCCCGAATGCGACCTCGGATATGCGAGCTTTCGGAGTTCGGAGGGGCGAACTCGATGGGCGTCGGAACCGTTCTTACAACACGGTGATGGAGGTTGCCTGCCACCTCCCTCGGAAGACCTCGAAGCGGAGCGCGACCGCTCGTGCGCGGCTCGGGGTCATGAGCACCACTGAAGCTTCAATCACCCTGAGTGCGGGGGCGGTGGCCCGCACTCGCACAACTGAGGGGACGACGCGACGGTGATCCCGAAAGAGCGTGCGCCGCTCGACGTTCAACGAGCGCAGTCCCGCAAGCTCATCGGCGACTTTGGCCGTGATCCACTTCCCGAGCTGTCCCACCTGGCGCGTTCCCTCGACTACCTCGAATGCAAACACCGCGATCCTCCCGATGATGCTTGAATCGAGCACGGGGCGGAGCCGCGCCGCCGGCGAGGCCGCGTCAGGTGGTGCGGGGGCTGGGAGCGGGGCAGGGGCTGGGATCGCATCGCGAGCCTGTTCATGGTCCACTCCGTGTGCGTCGACCGCCTGCAGCCGTCTGTACGGCTCATTGCGTGGTGCATTGCGCGGCTCACTGCGGGGATGCTCGTGCGGCTGCTCGTGCGGCGTGGCGAGTTGGGCGGAGGAGGCAAGCGGAGAACTCATAGGCTGACTTTCTCTGTGGGGTTGCGCACACGCGGCCCCCAGCCGCGACTGAGTAGTGGTTAGTCAGATTACGCGCGTGCCATAATCGAAGGTCAAGTGTTGCATGCGTCGTGGTGGTCTGCTTGCTGCTTTTCTGTCGCCTGGCGCGGTCAGATGAGCGGCCCCGTGCCCTAGGCTTAGAGCGTGGCAACCCTTCGTAATCTTGCAACCAAGTACTCGGATCTCACCCAAGACGAGCTCGAGTGGCTTGAGCTGCTCGCGCTCGATTTGCCGCTGCTCGCCGACGTGGCGCTCAGCGACGTTGTGCTGTGGGTCCCGTCAGAAAACGGAGACTATCTCGCCGTCGCGCATAGCCGCCCCGCTGGCTACATCACGCTGTTCTACCGCGACGTCATCGGCGACTTCCTGCGGCCAGAATGGCGTGAGGTCGTCGACCAGGCGCTCGAGACGGGCAAGCCTGCCGCCTCCACATCTCCCGCGTGGTACGAAGAGAACCCGATGCGGCTTACGGCCTACTCGATCAGCCGCCGCGACGGCCAGGGCAATGTCTACGGCCCCTTCGCGGTCGCGACTGTTCACACCAGCGCGAATGACGCACAGCATGCTTCGCGCATCGCGGCTTCCTTCCGCGAGGTCGGGTCTGATCTGCTCGGCATGATCCAGACCGGCGCATTCCCGAACCCCGGCGGCATGGGCGGCCAGCAGGGTGCCCCGCGCGCGACCGACGGCCTCGTACGCGTGAACCTCGAGGGCATCGCGACGTTTGTGAGCCCGAACACGCAGACCACCTTCACGATGCTTGGCTACCGTGACGAGATCGAGGATCAGAACTTCTCCGAGGTACTCTCCGAGGTACTCAAGGGGCAGTTCGACACGAACGAGTCGCTCCCGCTCATCAGCCAGGGCAAGGTCGCCAAGCGCACCGAGATCTTCGCACGCGGGCTCTCGGTCGCGATGCGCTCGATCCCCGTCTACCGCGACGGCGAGCGGATCGGCGGCGTGATCCTCACCCGCGATGTGAGTGAACTGCGGCAGCAGGCACAGGAGCTCATCACCAAGGACGCGACGATCCGCGAGATCCACCACCGCGTGAAGAACAACCTGCAGACCGTGGCGTCGCTGCTGCGTGTGCAGGCTCGGCGTGCGCGCAGTGAGGAAGCGAAGCAGGTGCTCGGGCAGGCGATGCGCCGGGTCGCGGCGATCGCCGTCGTGCACGACACGCTCTCGACGGGCCTCGCGCAGATCGTTGACTTCGATGTGGTCTTCGAGCGCGTGCTCGGGCTCGCCGCCGAGGTTGCGAGCCTGCACGGCACCACCGTGCACCCGCGCAAGGAGGGCTCGTTCGGTGAGCTGCCCTCTGAGTATGCGACGCCGCTTGCTTTGGCGCTCACCGAGATCGTGACGAACGCGGTTGAGCACGGGCTCGCGGGGCGCGAGGGCGAGGTGTTCATCCGGGCGGATCGGACCCCTGAACGTCTCACCGTCGAGGTCATCGACACCGGCACGGGCCTGCCTGGCGGGACCGTCGGTGACGGGCTCGGAACGCAGATCGTGCGCACGCTCATCGAAGGTGAGCTGGGCGGCTCGATCCACTGGGGCGCCGACGTTGCCGGCGGCACCCGGGTGGCGATCGATATCCCGCTGCACTGGCTCGCGGCTCAGACGCGGCCGATTCCGAAGGTCGAGCGCTAGCGGGGCGCTGCCCCGGCCCTGACTTCGCCCCGCCCCATCCCGTCCCGTCCGGCCCCGTCCGCATCCATCCTGACCCTTGTTTTCCTAGGTGAGGCTTTTCGTGCCTGTGCAAGGGTCGGAATAGATTAAACGGGTGGTGAAGGATCGCCTGGGTGCCTGGGTGCCTGGGTGCCTGGGTGCATCGTGCTGTTGCTGGGCATGGGCCAAGAAGCGGGGCATGCGGGGCTGCCGCGCGGCTGTCTAACTCGCGGGTTGCGCTGCCTGGAGAGGGGCTTCGCCCGCATCTATTCCGACCCTTGTGTTCTTGGATGAGGCTTTTCTTGCCTCTGCAAGGGCCGGAATAGATAACTCGGGGGCGTGGGGATGGGGACGGGGCGCTGCGTGCGAGAGTCAGCGGCGTTCGCGGGAGCTCCGCACGAGCACAGCGACGCCGACGCCGAGCAGGAGCACGCCAAGGCCGAGGATCGTGGTGATGAGCCAGGCGATTGGATCGACCGAACCGCCGGTGGCCTGCACCGCGACATAGGCGCAGAACACCAGAATCAGCGCGCCCCACACAATCGGCCCCGTGCGTGGGCTGGGCTTTGCCTGTCGCTGCTGTGCCTGGAGAGGCTGCTGCGCGCCAGGCGGTGTTGGCTGCGGCGTTGGCTGCGGCTGCGCCTGCGCGGAGTGCGGGGGAACCGGTGCCGATGGGGCCTGCGGAATGTACGCAGACGTTTCGGGGAACCCCGCAGCGTGAGGCACGGGAGGAACACTCAACGGAGTGGTAGCGCCAATAGCGTCAGTGGGCGTGGGCGTGGGGGCGGGTGAGGGCACGACAGCGCCAAAGTGGTCAGCTGCGCTCGCCGCATCACCCGGCTCGGCAGGCTCGGCAGCGCCAGCAGCCGCGGTGTCGCGTGGCAGCTCGTCGGGGTTGTGCTCGGTACTCATCGTGCGAGCTCCTTCTCTAGCTTCGCGATCTCGTCGCGGGTGAAGTCAAGCGTATTCTCGAGACGCTCCTCGCGCACGTCACTCAGGCCGCCTTCGCCGAGCTCGGCGCGGATATCTCCTGCCTCCTCGCGGAGTTCTGCGAGTTCAGCGCGAAGCTCGGCCCGCCTCTCAGCCTCAGACCCCGCGCCATCATTCGAGATCGCGCCGGTGTTCGACCCGCCAGAGCTCACCCGTGAACCTGAAGCGTCTTCGATTCGAACGCTTCCAGCGAGCATGTGAACGGTGACGCGGGTTGCGACCTCAGACGGGTCCTCGCGGGTATCGATCGTGCGTGAGAGCAGAGGGCCCGCGACTGAAGAGGGTGTCTGCTCAACCTTCGAAGCGTCCACCGAACCGGCGAGAAGCCTCACGGTCACCACGACCGGCGCGGACTCGGGGAGCGTCACCACGGACCTGCCCGCCAGGTGCCACACATCGAGATCGTGGGTTCCCGCGGTGCCGTCGAGTTCGGTGAGGTCGAGCTCGCTCGTTCCCGCAAGAAGCACGCTGGCTGGCGCCGTCATACCGACCTCGATGACGCCGAAGGGTTGGAACTTGCTGCCCGGGGGGAGTACCGAAGTGAAGAGCAGCGCGACCACTCCACAGGCGGCAAGAAAGCCGACCCATCCGGTGCGCCGCCCACGAACCCCCGCGATGATGAGCGAGGTCGCGAGAACAGCCGTCGCCGCAATGAGCGCCGCAGTGAGCACGAGCTGCGAGTTCAGCGCGAGGTCGAAGGCGATGAATGCTGCGCCTCCAGCCGCGAGCAGCGCGAGGGCGAGCGTGATCACGACGTGTGCCGCGCCGAGCTTGGTGAGCTCGTGCTGAGCGGCGTACTTGGCGCTCCAGTCGTCGGCTTGTTTGCTCACGTCTTCGCCCCAACGTGCCGCCTGTTCGCTCACGCGTTCAGCTCCTGCAGTGAGCCGTTCGGTCCACTCCTGGGGAGGTTGCGGGGAAGACGGGGCTGACGTCCAGCTGGCATCGCTCTGCGCGGGCTGTGGTGCAGATGATCCAAAGGAACCGGGCGCAGTCGCCTGGGCGAACGCGGCGGGCGGAACGGTCGCCTGAGGGCCAGTGGGTAGAGGATCGGTCACCGGCGGAGCCGACGCTCGAGGAGCCTCGGCGTGAGGATCCGCCCACTGCGGGCCCGTCGTTGGAACACCCGTCGTCGGCACCCCCGCCATGGGCACACCACCCGGCATCGGAGTCCCCGGCATCGGAGTCCCCGGCATCGGAGCCCCGGGCATAGGAGCCCCCGGGGCTGCGCCGCTAGCGGCCTCTTCGCGGACCCGCTGGCCGCGCTGCATGATCGCACGGCTCACCAGGTAGCCGACGCCGGCGATGACCGCGATCCAAGCGAAGACAGCGATGGTGGTCGACATCCAGTCAGGAACGCCGATCGCGTTCCATAGGCTCCAGCCACCGAACACGGTGAAGCCGAGCAGCCGGAAGAACACCGGAAGGACTACGAAGATTCCGACCGCGACAGTAGCTACTACCGCCGCGGTCCCCGCTCGCCCCCGGAATACCTCCTCCAGGTGGATGCGCCCGCCCTGATCGGGCAGCAGCAGCCAGCCTGCGAGGTAGAGCACGATGCCCGGCCCGCCAAGAACTGCGAGCACCACGAAGATGCCGCGCACGATGATCGGGTCGATCCCGGCACGCATCGCAATGCCGCCGGCAACGCCGGCGAACCAGCGGTCACCGCCGCGGCCAATGCCGAGGCCGCGGATCCAGCGGAAGAAGCCCGCACCGAAGGGCGCATTCTGAGGTGCGCCGCCGGGGGCGGCACCTGAGGGAGGAGGTGTCTGGTTCATGCTTCGAGTCTGCCGTGGGTGTGTGGTCTGGGGCTATGAGGGTTCACCCTGATCGAACCCTGGTTCGTCCCCCTGAGTGAGAGATATCAGGGCTTGGGGTGATTTGATGGACACATGATCAGCACGAATCCGCCGCAGCGCACGCTCACGCGCTCACCCTCGGAGCGCCTGCTGGGCGGAGTGTGCGGCGGGCTCGCGGAGCACCTGCGGATGCCAGTGACAGCGGTGCGAGTCACCATGCTGCTGCTCACCCTCGCGGGCGGCGCAGGCGCGATGCTGTATCTCTGGCTGTGGGGCACGGTGCCGCTGGGCGACAGCTCCGGTGGGGTTGCGCCGCTTCGGAGCGCGCTCACCAAACCGGCGGGCTCACGACCCGCCCCGCGCACGGCGTCGCAGACGACGCGGACATCTCCAACGGCTTATACAGCGCATACAGCCCAGACGTCCCAGGCGACTCAGCCATCGCAGGCAACTCAGGCAACTCAGGCAACTCGGGCATCCCAGGCAGCCCAGGCGCCTCAGGGGCCAGTGACGGCGGCGCCATCTAGCCAAGCGACGGGGGATCCGGCGGCGCTCGCCGCAGTCCCGGGTACCGCAGTCCCCGGTACCGCACTCCCCGGTTCCGCATTCCCAGGGCCAGCGGTCGCAGCAACCCCCGTTTCTGCGATCCCCAAGCCAGCGACGCCCAAGCCCGCGTTCGCCGAGCCCGCGTTCGCCGAGCCGGCGGCCTCCGGGTCGCCTGCGGCCGCCGCGAGGCCGGTCGGGATCGGCCGCTGGCCCGTCGCCGAGCTCCTCTTCGGGGCCTGTCTGCTGCTCGTCGGGGTGCTCCTCGTGCTGCAGCAGTTCGGGGTGCAGCTCAGGTTGACCGTGGTGTTGCCGGGGCTCGCGGTGCTCGTCGGGGTTGGGTTGACGTGGTGGCAGATCGCCGACCGGAATCGACCGGATGCGAACCAGGTGCCGCGCGTGCTCGGGGCGCTCGCGCTCGTCGCGGTCGGGGTGCTGATGTTCTTTGTGACGGCGGAGAACCCGAGCGTGTGGACGGTGATTGCTGCCGCGCTCGCATCGCTCGCGGGCGTCGCCCTCGCGATTGCGCCGTGGCTGCTCCGGCTGAACCGGGAACTCGTGGCCGAGCGTGCTGGCCGCGCGCGGGAGGCCGAGCGGTCGGAGATCGCCGCGCACCTGCATGACTCAGTGCTGCAGACGCTCGCGCTGATCCAACAGCGATCGGAGCCGGGCAGCGAGGTCGCCCGCATCGCGCGCGGTCAGGAGCGGGAGCTGCGCGAGTGGCTGTTCCGGGCAGCCGACGGGGGATCCGCTGCGCCTCGCGAGACCGCGCTCGAAGAGCTGCGCGCGCATGCCGCCGCGCTCGAAGAAGCCCACCCGGTGAGGTTTGAGACGGTCGGCGTCGGGGCCGAAGTCGCCGTCCCCGAGCCGATTGTCGCCGCCGCGAAAGAGGCCATGCTCAACGCCGCGCAGCACGCCGGTGGTGAGGTCACGGTGTTCGCGGAGGTAACTGCCGCCCGTGTGTCGATCGACGTGACGGACCGCGGCCCCGGCCTCGACCCCGAACACCTGCCGGAGGGCCGCATGGGGGTTCGCGACTCGATCCTGGGCCGCATGGCGCACGCAGGCGGAACTGCGAGGATTGTGCCGGGGCCGGGCGGCAACGGGACCTCGGTGCGGCTTGCGATGCCGCGTGAACAGAAGCACGATCCTGCGCCAGGCGCAGAGACAGGGGCGACCGCGTGAGCGAGATAACGAGCGAGCGGATCCGCGTGGTGATCGTCGACGACCACCAGATTTTCCGCACGGGGCTCCGAGCTGAGCTTGGCCCTGAGATCGAGGTGGTCGGCGAGGCCGCGACGGTCGACGAGGCTGTCGCGGTGATCCCCGGGCTCGCGCCCGATGTGGTGCTGCTCGACGTGCACCTGCCCGGTGGGGCTGGCGGCGGCGGGGCAGAGGTGCTGCAGCGCCTCGCGGGGTCGGCCACGCGCTTCCTCGCGCTCAGTGTCTCGGACGCGGCGGACGACGTCGTCAGCGTGATCCGTGCCGGTGCGCGCGGCTACCTCACGAAGACCGCGTCTGGCGCGGAGGTGACGGCCGCAGCGCTTCGCGTGCGCGGCGGCGACGCCGTGTTCTCGCCGCGGCTCGCGGGCTTCGTGCTCGACGCGTTCGGCACGGGCCTCGGCGAGACCGCTGCCGCGGACGACGAGCTGGATCGGCTCACCGCCCGCGAGCAGGAGGTCATGCGAATGATCGCGCGCGGATACGCCTACAAGGAGGTCGCGGCGGAGCTGTTCCTCTCGGTGAAGACCGTCGAGACGCATGTCTCGAGCGTGCTGCGCAAGCTGCAGCTGTCGAACCGCCACGAGCTCACCGCCTGGGCCCTGTCGAAGCGGCTGCTGTAGCGCTCAGGGCGCACTAGGCCCAGCCCGGCACCCACAGGTGCCAGCGCCAGAACCCCTCGCTCACCGGGGTCCCTGACCAGACCGGGAAGAACAGCAGCGACACGATGATGGCGGCCGCGATAAAGATCCAGATCGCGATCCTGCGCCCCGCGACCGTCTCCCGGTCGCCCCGCCGCCGGTACAGGAACCCGATGACGAGCGCGAGCGCGAGCGCCGAGAACGGGGTGAGGACGACGGCGTAGAACTGGAAGACCGCGGATCGCGAGAACGTGAGCACCCACGGTAGCCAGCCCGAGAGGTAGCCGGTGAGCACGAACGCCGCAGCGTAGGCGCCTGCCCCGAGGAGCCGTCTGCTGCGCACCAGCTGCCGCGGGCGCCTTAGCGCGCGCACGAGCCACCACCCGAGTACGAGGAGCGCGAGCACCCCGCCCCAGGTGACGAGCAGGTTCGGCAGGGGAGAGATCACCGAGACGAGGCCGTCGTCGAGTTTCTCGTGAAACATGGCGGTCGGCTTGAGCCCGAGCGGCCACGTGAGCGGGTGCGCCTGGTAGGGATGCGGGGCAGACAGCGTCGCGTGCCACGCGAGCATGTCGGCGTGGTACTTCCCGAGGCCCGCGATCCACGTCCCGTCGCCGCGGCCCCAGCCGCCCGAGGTTGCGATCCACCCCGCCCAGCTCGCGACGTAGAACGCCCCCGCGGTCGGGAGCGCGACGAGCCCGGTCGCGAGGGCCTGCCGCGCCGCGCGACCCCACGCCCGCGCCGGGCTCGCGTGCCGGTGCACGGCGAGGTCAGCGGTGAGGCCGAGCGACCTCCTGGCCTCGTTCGCCGCGACCACGCGCACGAGCGTATCCCGCGCCGCCGTGAGCAGCAGGAAGAACGCGAGCGGGTAGAGCCCCGACCACTTCACAGCGGCCGCGCCCCCGAACGCCACCGCCGCGGCGAACAGCCACGGCCGCGCCCACAGCACATTCACGCCGAGCCGAGTGAAACGGGTGCGGGCAACGACCCACTCGTGATCGCGCCACATGCAGAGCGCGCCGAGTACCACGAAGAAGGTGAGCACACCGTCGAGCAGGCCGACGCGCGTGAGTACCACGTGCACGCCGTCGAGGGCGAGCAGCAGCCCGGCGAGGATCGCGACGCCGCCGGAGCGACTGATCCACTTCGCGAGCAGCATCGTCAGCCCGACCGTCGCAACGCCCGTGAGCGCCACCCCTGCGCGCCAGCCCCACCCGGAGTCGTCGCCGAAGACGAGCAGGCCGAGGGCAATGATCCACTTGCCGAGCGGCGGGTGCACCTCGAACGACGCCTCCCCGGTGGCAGCCGCCCCCATGAGCGGATCATCGTCCGGCCAGACGGTCGGGAAGCCGTGCGCGAGCTGCGTGATCGCGTCGCGCACGTAGTAGATCTCGTCGAACACGAGCGTGCCCGGGCGGCCGAGCGCCCAAAAGCGGAGGATCCCAGCCAGCGCAAGCACAGCGAAGACACCGACGGCGGCGAATACGCGGGAACGCCTGTGCAATCTGACGGGCATGTGCCCAGCCTACGGCTAGCATGGGAGTGTGATCACACGGCTCAGCTCATACTTTCTCAAGACTCTGCGCGAAGACCCCTCTGACGAGGAGGCCCGTAGCCACAAACTGCTGCTGCGCGCCGGCTACATCCGGCGCCAGTCGCCAGGCGTGTTCGCGTGGCTGCCACTCGGCCTGCGGGTGAAGGCGAAGATCGAGCAGATCGTGCGCGAGGAGATGGCGGCGGCGGGTGCCCACGAGGTGCACTTCCCCGCAATGCTGCCGCGCGAGCCGTATGAGGCGACCGGTCGTTGGGAAGAGTACGGCGACGATATGTTCCGCCTGAAGGATCGGCACGGCGCCGACCACCTCCTCGCCCCCACGCACGAGGAAGCATTCACGGTGCTCGTGAAAGACATCGTCACCTCGTACAAGGATCTGCCGCTGCAGCTCTTCCAGATCCAGGACAAGTACCGCGACGAGGTGCGGCCCCGCGCGGGCCTGCTGCGCGGGCGCGAGTTCACGATGAAAGACGCGTACTCGTTTGACACCACCGACGAGGGCCTGAACGAGAGCTACCAGAAGCAGCGCGACGCCTACGAGCGCATCTTCACTCGCCTCGGTCTCGACTACGTGATCGTCTCGGCTGACGCCGGTGCGATGGGCGGGTCGCGCTCCGAGGAGTTCCTGCTGCCGATCGCGATCGGCGAGGACACCTTCGTGCGCTCGGCCGGCGGCTACGCGGCAAACGTCGAGGCGTATGCGACCCCCGTGCCCGAGGCGCTCCCCATCGAGGGGCTGCCCGCGGCCGAGGTCTTCGACTCGCCCAATACTCCGACGATCGAGACGCTCGTCGCCCACGCGAACGCGGTCATGCCCCGCGCTGACGGCCGCGCCTGGGCCGCCGCAGATACGCTGAAGAACGTCGTCCTTGCGGTGACCGATCTCGAGGGCGAGCGCTCGCTCGTCGTCATCGGCATCCCGGGCGACCGCGACGCGGATATGAAGCGCGTCGAGGTTGCCTTCCCGAACTGCGAGGTCGAGCCCGCAAGTGCCGCAGACTTCGCGAAGCACCCGGGCCTCGTCAAGGGCTACATCGGGCCGGGAACCGCAGATGCCTCCGTGCTCGGGCTTGAGGGCTCGAGCGGCGTGCGTTACCTGCTCGATCCCCGCGTGGTGCCCGGCACCGAGTGGGTGACCGGCGCGAACGAGCACGAGAAGCACGTCGCGTTCCTCGTCGCTGGCCGCGACTTCACCGCAGACGGCGTCGCAGACATCGCGACGGTGCGCGAGGGCGACCCCGCGCCCGACGGCTCGGGCCCCATCGAGACCGCCCGCGGCATGGAGATCGGCCACGTCTTCCAGCTTGGCCGCAAGTACGCTGAGGCCCTCGGCCTGAAGGTGCTCGACGAGAACGGCAAGCTTGTCACCGTGACCATGGGCTCGTATGGCATCGGCGTCACCCGCATCCTCGCGGCGCTCGCCGAGATCAACAACGACGACCGCGGTCTCGTCTGGCCCCGCAACATCGCGCCGTTCGACGTGCATGTCGTTGCGACCGGTAAGGATCCCGCGATCCTCGAGATCGCCGAGTCGCTCGTGGGCACGCTCGCCGCCAGCGGCGTCGAGATCATATTCGACGACCGCCCGAAGGTGTCGCCCGGCGTGAAGTTCGGCGACGCCGAGCTCATCGGGGTGCCGCGCGTGGTCGTCGTCGGCCGCGATGCCGCAGAGGGCTTCGCCGAGGTGTGGGATCGCGCGGCAGGCACGAAGGAGAAGGTCGCGCTGGCGGAGGTGCCCGCGCTCTTCTCCTAAGGCTCGCTGCTCTGGGTTCGGTCTGGGATCGACGCTCGCCGTGCCACTTCCGTGAGGGGGTGGCGTAGCCAGCGTCGATCCCAGACGCTTTCTACCTCCCTCGGCTACGATGGCGCACAACCAACGGAGGCGAGTGTGAGCACGGGCGAACGAGCAGCAGCACGAACCTCAGCCGGCCGGCCCGGCCTCGACGTCGTCATCAGGTGCGCTGACGGGTACGAACTCTCGGGCAGAGCATTCCGGCCGAGCCCACAGCACGACCTCGGGATCACCGCGGTCATCACCACCGCGACCGGCGCGAAGGCCTCCTACTACTGGCGCTACGCCGACTTCCTTGCCTCTCGCGGTTTCCGAGCCGTCGTCGCCGACTATCGTGGTGTCGCGCGGTCCGCGCCGCCCGGCGGCGCTGTTGGCCTCAGGGCCATGCGCGCCCACTGGCGCGAGTGGGGGACGCTCGACATCGACGCCGTCATCGGCTGGGCAGAGGTTGACGGGCCAGGGCGAAGGATCGTGGCCGTCGGCCACAGCTTCGGCGGCATCGGGGTGTGTACCGCCCCTCGCGCGGCAGGGATCGATCGCGTACTCATGTACGGTGCGCAGCACGCGCACTGGCGTGACTATGCGGCCCGCAGCCCGCGGGCGCTGCTGCGGTGGCACGTTGCGATGCCAGTGATTGCCGCGGCCGCAGGCTACCTGCCGGGCCGCAGGCTCGGCTGGATGGAGGACATCCCTCGCGGGGTCGCGTTCGACTGGGCGCGGGGGCGCAGCGACTTCGCTGACACGCTCGGTCGCGACGGCAGGGCGGTGATGGATCGCGTCGCCGGCCTCAAGCTCGACGTGCTCGCGGTGTCGGCTACCGATGATCCCTTCGCGACGCCTGAGGCGACTGAGCGGCTGCTGCAGTATCTCCCAGAGGCCCGCATTGCGCGCTGCAGCCTGTCACCCGCAGCGCTCGGGGCGACCGAAATCGGGCACCTCGGTGTCTTTCACGAACGCTTCAGGGAGCCGCTCTGGGGCCGGTCTGCCGATTGGCTTGCGGGGCGCGGGCTCGGCGAGCGTTGCGGCGGCGGGTGACGCCTCACCGGATCAGCCGCCCGGCGGCACGACATGAGCAAGAGGAACACGCATGACGCAGCAGCATGGTGAAACGGCCGAGGTGCGCCGAGACGACGGTGAGCTGATTGGGATGCTGCGCCAGGTTACTGACGGGGGATGGGTGCCGTGTGCGGTGTTCGGCCTGCCCCTGGCTACGCCGCGCAGCGCTGAGGCCGCTCGTGGCTTCCTGCTGGATCACGGGCTTGGTTACCTCGCCGACCGCTGGGAGGCGCGGGAGGGCGGCGAGTGGGTGACCGTGCAGATCGTGGAGGCGCGCCCGGGAGAGGTGACCGTAAGCTACGCCGACTACGGACACCCGAAGCTGTTCAACGAGCGCAGAACACTCCAGGAGCCGAGCCCAGACGACCTCCGCCGCGCTTAACCGGGCCTAGCCGCGCGTGGCTGATCGTGTCTGGGGGCCCGGCAGCGATCCTCATCCCCACACAGACCAATGGCCCCGACCGTGCAGTGCACGATCGGGGCCATTGTGTTGCGCGCAGCGCAAGAACTATCTGGTGCTGAACTTTAGGAAGCGAGAACCTCGTCGAGGATCAGGCCGGCCTTCTCCTCATCGGTCTTCTCGGCGAGCGCGAGCTCGGAAACGAGAATCTGACGGGCCTTAGCAAGCATGCGCTTCTCTCCTGCGGAGAGCGAGCGTACTTCCTGGTCGCGGCGCCACAGGTCGCGGACGACCTCTGACACCTTGATGACATCGCCGGAAGCAAGCTTCTCGGTGTTTGCCTTAAATCGACGTGACCAGTTGGTGGGCTCCTCAGTGAACGGAGTGCGAAGCACCTCGAACACCTCCTTGAGGCCCTCCTGGTCGATGACGTCACGGACGCCAACGAGGTCGCAGTTCTCTGCGGGCACCTCGATCGTCAGGTCACCCTGATCGACCTGAAGCTTCAGGAAGAGCTTTTCCTCGCCGCCGAGTTTGCGCTTCTTCACCTCGATGATCTTGGCTGCGCCGTGGTGGGGGTAGACGACGGTCTCTCCGACCTCAAATTGCATCGAGTTGCTCCTTGTGTTAAACCAACCACTAGAATACCACAGCTCACTGTCTGGAAACCGGTGTATCTTGCGACTCCGCCACTCCGGGTCGCAAGCGCCCCGCGCGAGAGGTAGTATTGCTGTAGGTCTGCGTGCGTCTGGCGCGCACGTTTTAGTTCATACACGGCTCGGAGGCCCTCTTGAAGAATCGGATCGCCGCATCGGTTGCACTTGCAGCAGCGCTCACGCTCGGCATGAGCGGATGCAGCCTCATCGCGCACAACGCTACGGGTGTCGAGTACGCTCCGAGTGATGGCGTGCAGGTCACCTCGGAAGGCGTTGCGCTTCGCAACATCATGCTTGTCGCTGACGAGACCGGCAAGAATTTCAACCTCGTATTCACCTCGGTGAACGAGACGGGTGCGCCCGCTCAGGTTTCGCTGAACATGAAGAGCGAGGGCGCAGACGCGACCCTCGAGTTCCTGGCTCCCGAGGGCACCACCTCGTTCGGTAACCCCGAAGCCGATGAGCAGGTGCTTGTCACCTCGCTCGCTGACCTGCAGGCAGGTCAGACCGTCAAGACGTACTTCACTATCAACGGCACGGGTGATCTCGTCGAGTTCATTCCGCTGCTTGACGGCACGCTCAAGGAGTACCAGCAGTACGTGCTCGCAGCAGGGGCTTCCCAGCTCGGCGAGATTGCTGATATCGCGAAGATGACCGAGGCAGAAATTGCTGATGCAGCAAAGGCTGCTGGCGAGACCGTCGAAGAGTTCACCAAGCGCGTCACTGAGGAAGCTGCAGCTGCCACCAAGGCTGGCTAAGCACGTTTCAGCATCACAAACGGGCACCCCGCGAGTTTTCTCGCCGGGTGCCCGTTTTGCGTATCGGGGACGGTGCGCGTACCGGGCTCGGGTCGCATACCCGCGCTGACGCTCGGCCCCCCTGACTCAGTGCCAGTGCCCGCGCTGATGTTCCGCCGCCTACCGCCGCTCCCCACCCCCGTTTAATCCTCCCCGACTCTTGTTCAGGCCGTGCAAGGCTCGTAGAGGATGAAACGGGCGCTTCATGTTGGATGGCCTACGCGCCGCGACCGGTAGCGGTCACGTGCCCGGCTACCTCGCAGTCGTGTTGCTCGATGGAGCGACTGTAGGGCTTCGTCGGTCAGGGGAGTTCCTAAAGTGCTGCGGCCCAGGACGCTCCGCTTCAGGCCTGGAGCGGAGCGTCCGTGCCGGTGTTCGTGCTCGTGGCTGCCGCGGATGCTTCGCACCCTTGCCATGGGGGAAGGTGCCCCCGGGCTGTGCGCATTTCGCAGCTCCGCGGTGCCGACGTCGCTCGCCACTAGAGCTTCAAATTTGCGGGGCCACATGGGCAGCGGTCGCTGCTTGGGGCTGCCGCTGTGTATCGGGGAGTTAGAAAGGATGTAGGTCTGGCTCTTTGACTACAGCTTTGAATCTGACCTTGCGTTGAGGTGTGTGCCTTGATGCTCGGTGTTCCGGGAGTAGATCCCGTGGCCTGTCGATGTGGATGCGCCCGGACGGCGCGGTCCACTCCAGCACTCCGCCCGCGAACTGTCGCACGGTCCAGTCCGAGTTGCCTTTCAACGTGTGGTGGCTGCGACACAAATGTGCCAGGTTGTCGGTAGCTGTGGGCCCGCCGAGGGCTGCGTCGATCGTGTGGTCGATTTCGGATCGGTACACCGGGGAGACACAGCCGGGGAACCTGCAGTGCCCGTCACGAGCGACGAGGAACCGCTCCTGTGACTTATTCGGCCGGTACGTATCCGTTCTGATGACAGTTCCTGTGTGGGTGCAGACCGTGACGAGGTCCCACTGCTGCCGGCCGGCAATGAGCGGCCGTACTGACTCGATATCGATCGGCCCGTACCCCTTCAGCTCACACTTCACGCCGCCTGCCGGCATGCTGCTGTCTCGGATGATGGTACCGCCATGGGTAGCGAGCAAGGCGTCGACGCCTGCTGCGGTGAGGACGAGCTGCACCCGCCCCTGCAGGTCTGCCCCGGTGTTGTGGGCTGCTGCTTCGGCGGCGTCGAAGGGGTCGCGGCTGAGGAGCGCGTAGAACGCATCAGCCCGCAGCTCGTCGAGCCCACGCGTATCGGCAGCTTTGCCTGCTTCGCCTGGCTGGCCCGCCTCGAGGGCAGCGGGTTCCGACTGCTCAGCACCAGGAGTTACTGCGTCTGGGCTGGCTGGTGCTGGGATGAGGCCCCGCTTCACCGCCCGACCCATACGTGTCAGCCGGTCGTACAGCCCGAGGGCTTGCACTGCGGGCAGGTAGGCGCGCAGCTCTGCCATGCCCTCACCCAGCTGCACGACCGTCACACGCCGCTTCTTCGCCTCACGCGCCTGCCGCACCTCGATCGGCTCAACCGCCCACCGCTCAGCCAGCCGTTTCGCGACCGGGCGTAACCGGTTCGGGGTGAGCTCACGCGCATACACCAACACCTCTTGCTCGTACGCGTGACGGCGCTGTTCTGCGAGCTTGTCCTGCTCGAGAGCGAGGGCGATCGCTGCCTGGTCAACGCCGGTCGCGGTGACGTTCGTGATGACCATGCCCGCGTCAGTGATGATCTCCGCATGCCGCAGTGAGATCTCACCAGTGAGGACGAGTGCGTGAGTGTCGCGGTAAGTGTCGATGAGGAACACTGCAAGACCGAGCATGGATGCGACGCGCGGTTCGGACACCCCGAGCGCGAGCGCTGCTTCAGTGATGTAGGCCCGTGTTGCCATTTCGCCGCCCGTGACCGCTGCGTATCCGCGTGCGAGATGCTCGAGGCGGGATGCTTCCGCGACGCGGATCGCGCGCGTCGCGTCTTCGAGGCCAGTGATGGCCTCGTCCCGGATCTGCGGCTTCGCTTTCATGACGGTAGTCAAACACGCACCTCTGACATTTAAGCCCTCAAATGTGGCCCAAAATAGAATCTTTCGAAAAAGATTTTGAATCTCTTCGCCATTGATGACACCCCTGTGGGTCCTCAGGGAGGCGACCAGGAATCACCGTGTTTGTGGCTCTTCGAGAACGCGTGGGCGGTAGCTACGAATCTCCCCGAAAGGCCGTCATGAGCGCGACCCAGCTTGAGCCATCAGAACGCCACCACAACCAGGCCCGACGAAGCACCTTGGGAGCCGTGAAACACACACGGCCCGGGCGCACCCGCCCTACAGGGCAAGGGCGCGAAGCACCCGCGGCAGCCCCAAGCACGAATCTCGACAGGTGCGCTCCGGCCCCGGCCCCGGGCTGAAGCAGGGTGGCCCGGGCCTAAGCGCTGAACGGCCAATTGCGAAGATCAGAGAATCCCGCAACCGCGCCGCGGCACCCCACTCGGAACCCTATTGACCCCGTTTAATCCTTTCCGACCCGAACGAGGGCCGTGCAAAGCTCATGCAGGATTAAACGGGGGTGTAGAGGGGCAGCAGGCCGGTCTAGCCGAAGCGGTAGCCGACGCCGCGCACCGTCGAGATGAGCTTGGGCTGCGCCGGCTCCTCCTCGATGCGGGAGCGCACGCGCTTCACGTGCACGTCGAGCGTCTTCGTGTCGCCGTAGTAGTCGCTGCCCCAGACACGGTCGATGAGCTGGCCACGGGTGAGCACGCGCCCGCTGTGCCGCATGAGGAGCTCGAGCAGCTCGAACTCACGCAGCGGCATCGCGATTTCGGTGCCGCGCACGGTCACGGTGTGCCGATCGGTGTCGAGGCGGATCCCGTTGGACTCGAGCGCCCCGCTGTCGTCCTCCTCGGTCTCCGCTCCCTCCGTGGGAACCGCGCGCCGCAGCGCCGCGCGCACCCGGGCGAGGAGCTCACGTGTCGAGTAAGGCTTGGTGACGTAATCGTCTGCCCCGAGCTCGAGCCCCACGACGATGTCGATTTCGCTGTCCTTGGCGGTGAGCATGATGATGGGCACCTGCGAACGCTGCCGGATCTCACGGCATACCTCAGTACCGGGAAGGCCCGGCAGCATGAGGTCGAGCAGCACGAGGTCTGCTCCGTTCGCTGTGAACGCGCGCACCGCGTCGTTGCCATCGTCGACGACCGTGACGCTGTATCCCTCGCGTTCGAGGAGAAAAGCGAGTGGCTTCGAGATGGACTCTTCGTCTTCGACGAGGAGAATATTTGGGGACACTATGCGCGTCCTTTCGTGTCTGTGAGCTGCTGGAGGGCCTTGCGGGTGCGCTTCACGCGCTTGGCCCGCTTCTTCTTGGGAATGTCGTTGAGGGGGAATGAGAGCGTGAATCGCGACCCCTCACCGGGGGTGGATCGAACGGTGACGTCGCCGCCGTGCGCGCGCAGCGAGTGCCGTGCGATGCTCAAGCCGAGGCCCGTGCCGCCATCCTCGCGACTGCGGGCGCCGTCGACGCGGTAGAACCGCTCGAAGATACGCTCGAGGTGCTCGGCGGGGATGCCGGGGCCGGTGTCGGTGATGGTGACGGTGAAGTGCCGCTTCTTGTGGGCGATGCGGATCCGCACTGATGCGCCCGCGGGGGAGTGCCGGATCGCGTTGCTGAGAATGTTCGCCACTGAGCTCGAGATTGCGCTTGCGCGCCCCTGGATCGCAGCCGTGCGCTTCGGGTTCGAGCTGTCGATGAAGATGAGATCCACCCCGCGGCGCTCAGCGAAGCTCTCGTGCGCGTCGACCTCCTCGTCGACGACCGTGCGCAGATCCACCTCCTCGAGGTGTTCCGGCCGCAGCGTCGACTGCGCCTCCGAGAGCTGGATGATGTCGCGCGACAGATCGGCAAGGCGCTTCGACTCCTTCACGAGGCTCGCGGCGAACTCGCGCACGAGCTCGGGATCGTCGGCCGCTTCCTTCACCGCTTCGGCGAGCAGACCGACGGCGGCGATCGGCGTCTTCAGCTCGTGCGAGACGTTCGCGATGAAGTCCCGGCGCATTGCGGTGAGCCGTTGGGCGGCGCCGAGATCCTCCGCGATAACGACAAGGAATTCCTGCTCGACGCGAATAACGTGCGTGCGCACCGGCGCGCCGGGATCATCCGGGTGCGGGTCGCGGTGCGAGTGCACGCCGGTCTCGAGGACCTGCCGCGCGCGGTGCTGGAACTCGATGGTGCGGAGCAGTCCAAGCTCGGTCGGGGTCTCGCTGCGGCGGGCAACATCGTTGGCATAGATGGCCCTGAGGTCGCGGTCGAGGATCACGGCGAATACGTCGAGCCCATCGAGGATCGCGGTCGCGGTCTCGGGAAGGCCGTGGAGCTTCGGAAGCTCGGCAAGCGGGAGCATGTCTTCATCGTAAACGGCAGTGATCCATCCGCGCACGGGGTAGTGAAGAGTTCGCTCACTGTTTACCTTGTAGTGACGGCTAGTTCACCGAGGCGGGGGAAAGTAAGTACGCAAGAGGTTGGCCACGAAAGGACATCATGCGCGCAGTATTTCAGCAGTCGCTGAGTGAGTTGCAGGAGCGGCTCGCTCTGATGGCAGAGCTCGTCGAATCATCGATCAGCGATGCGACGACCGCGTTCGGCAACTCGGACGCCGAGCTCGCCGAGCAAGCTATTGAGCGCTCGGAAGAGATCGACGCCCTGTCGCTCTCGCTCGATGAGCTCGCGTTCGACATCCTGCTTCGGCAGTCGCCGGTCGCCTCAGACCTCCGGCTCGTCGTCGCCTCGCTCCGCATGAGCGCAGAGCTTGAGCGCATGAGTGACCTCGCCGAGCACATCGCCGAGCTCGCGCGCTACCGGTACCCGGACAGCGCAATCCCGAAGGGGCTGCGGAAGACGTTCACGAAGATGGGTGCGCTCGACGTGGAGATGGCTGAGGCCGTGGTCCGGTTGCTCCGCGAGCAGGATCCCGCGATCATCCTCGAGATCCGCGACCTCGAAGACGACCTCGATAAGCTGCACGCGAAGGTCTTCACGAAGATGCTCAGCGACAAGGTGAACGCCGACGCCCTCGGGCTTGTCGACGCGACGCTCGCCAGCCGCTACCACGAGCGTTTCGGCGATCACGCGGTCGGCGTTTCGCGGCAGATGCAGTTCTTCTTCTCGGGGGAGCTCGCGTAGCTCGTCGCTCGCGCGAAACGTTCACGGGCCCCAGGGGCGTAAACAGTAGACTGGTGGCGTGACTCAACGCATCTACGACACGCACGAACAGGCAGTAGTCGACTTCGTCCCGCAGCATGCGGGCACGGTCGGGATCTACGTCTGTGGACCGACCGTGCAGTCGTCGCCGCACATCGGCCACCTGAGAAGCGCCCTGGTCTACGACCAGATGCGCCGCTGGTTCCGCGCGACCGGTCACGACGTGACCCTGATTCGCAATGTCACGGATATCGACGACAAGATCCTCGACAACGCGCGCATCGCGGCTGAGGCCGGTGGATCCGAGCAGTGGTGGGCGCTTGCCTATCGGGTCGAGCGGGAGTTCACCGACGCCTACGACGCGCTCGGTGTGCTCGCTCCCACGTACGAGCCGCGGGCGACCGCGAACATTGGCGAGATGATCCGGCTCATCGAGCAGCTCATCAAGCGCGGCCACGCCTACCAGGCAAACGATGGCACGGCGAGCGTCTACTTCGACACCGGCTCGTGGCCGAGCTACGGCTCGCTCACCAGGCAGCAGCGCGACCAGATGGAGGACGCGGCCGATTCCGAGCCGGTCGGCAAGCGGGATCCGCGTGACTTCGCGCTCTGGAAGGCGCACCGCGACACCGAACCCGAGTCGGCCTCGTGGCCGTCGCCGTGGGGCGTTGGACGCCCGGGCTGGCACATCGAGTGCTCGGCGATGGCTGCGCGCTACCTCGGCGACTCCTTTGACATTCACGGCGGCGGGCTCGACCTTCGCTTCCCGCACCACGAGAACGAGCTCGCCCAGTCGCGCGCCGCGGGGCAGGGCTTCGCGCGCCACTGGATCCACAACGGGCTCGTGAACACGGGCGGCCAGAAGATGTCGAAGTCGCTCGGCAACTCGCTGTTCGCGGCGGATCTGTTGGGCAGCGCCCGCCCGATCGTGCTGCGGTACTTCCTGGGCTCCGCGCACTACCGCTCGACCCTCGAGTACTCGGCGGGCTCGCTCGACGAGGCCGCTGCGGCCTTCGAACGGATCGAGGGATTCCTGGCCCGCGCCGAGGAATACATGGTTGCTGCAGCAGAGGATCGCGCGGCGGGCGAAGCCGCCGCAGAGCTGTACCTCGCGCCGCTGGACGGGGCCGCAACCGTGGATTCGCTGCCCGCGGAGTTCACCGCCGCGATGCTCGATGACTTTTCGATTCCGCAGGCGCTTGCGGTGCTGCATGAGGCAGTCCGCGCCGGGAACACCGCGATCGATGCGGGTGACGGCGACGAGCTGCTGCACCGCGCAATCGAGGTCGTTGCGATGCTCGATGTGCTTGGACTCGATCCACGCGATAGTGTATGGGGCGCGGCTTCTGGGAACGCCGCTGCCGACACCGCGCTCGATGCGCTTATTGTCGGCCTCATCGAGCAGCGTGCCGATGCACGCGCACACAAAGACTTCGCCACGAGTGACGCGATCCGCGATCGCCTTGCTGGTGCTGGAATCATCCTTGAAGACAATCCGAACGGAACCCGCTGGAGTCTCATATGAGCAATAAGAAGGGGCGCACAGGCGCCGTACGCAAGAAGGGGCTCGGTAAGGGCGTCGGTTCGGGGGGTCAGGGTCGCCAGGCGCTCGAGGGCCGCGGCCCGACGCCTCGCGCCGAGGACCGCGAGTATCACCCCGCCGCAAAGGCGAAGGCAGCGCGCGAGCGCTACGAGGCCGCTAAGGCACGCCATCAGGGCGGTGCCGGCGGCGGTGGCGGGCGCGGCCCGAGCAGCCGGAAGACCGACGAGTCGGAGCTCGTGACCGGCCGTAATGCCGTGCTTGAGGCTCTGCGCACCAAGATTCCGGCGACCACGCTGTACATCGCGGCACGCATCGAGATGGACGATCGCGTCCGCGAGATCATGCGGATCGCGACGAACCGCGGCGTCGCCGTGCTCGAGGTCATGCGCCAAGAGCTCGACCGCATGACGGATCGCGAGACCGTGCACCAGGGCATCGTGCTCAAGGTGCCGCCGATGGAGTACGCGCATCCGATGGATCTGCTCGAGGACACCCTCGACCGCGGGGAGACCCCGCTGTTCGTCGCGCTCGACGGCGTCACCGACCCGCGCAACCTCGGCGCGATCATCCGCTCCGTCGGCGCGTTTGGCGGCCAGGGCGTCATCGTGCCGCAGCGACGCACGGCGAGCCTGAACTCCGCCTCGTGGAAGACCTCGGCCGGTGCCGCGGCCCGCATTCCCGTCGCACGGGCGTCGAACCTGACGCAGACGCTCAAGGAGCTGAAGAAGCAGGGACTCTTCGTTGTCGGCCTCGACGGTGACGGCGACGTCAGTCTGCCCGGTCTTGACCTCGCCGGACGCCCGCTCGTGATCGTCGTCGGCAGTGAGGGCAAGGGCCTGTCCCGCCTCGTCACCGAGACCTGCGACGCGATCGTGTCGATCCCGATCTCGGCAGTGACCGAGTCGCTCAACGCCGGCATCGCAGCTTCTGTCGCCCTCTACGAGGTGTCGAAGCTCCGCGCCGTTGAGGCTGCGGAGTCCGCAGCAGCCGAGTAGTCTCCGCCGCCTGCGCGCGGTCACAACGAGAGAAGGCCTCCTGCAAATTGCAGGAGGCCTTCTCTCGTTGTCGGGCTGAGCCGGGCTACAGCCGCTCGAGGATGTAGTCGATTGCGCCCGTGAGCGTACGCACGTCGTCGGGATCGATCGCGGTGAAGGTCGCAATGCGCAGCTGGTTGCGGCCCAGCTTGCGGTACGGCTCGGTGTCGACGATGCCGTTTGCGCGCAGCGCCTTCGAGATCGCCGATGCGTCGATCGAGTCATCGAAGTCGATCGTCGCGACGACCTGCGAGCGGTGCGCGGGATCGGTGACGAACGGGGTCGCGACATCTGACTGCTCGGCCCAGTCGTAGAGCACGCCGGAGGACTCGGCGGTGCGCGCAGACGCCCAGGAGAGCCCGCCGCTCTCGTTGATCCACCGCACCTGCTCGTCCATGAGCGCGAGCGTCGCAAGGGCAGGGGTATTCAGCGTCTGGTTTAGGCGCGAGTTCGAGACCGCGCCCGAGAGGTTCAGCGACTCGGGAATGTAGCGGTCACCATTGGTCTGGCGCTCGATCCGCTCGATCGCAGCGGGGGAGACGAGCGCGAACCACAGGCCGCCGTCGGAGGCGAAGTTCTTCTGCGGCGAGAAGTAGTACACGTCGGTCTCGGAGGCGTCGAAATCGATGCCGCCTGCCGCGCTCGTCGCGTCGACAACCGTGAGCGCGCCAGCGTCGACGCCCTCGCCCGCCGCACGGCGAACCTCAGCCATGACGCCGGTCGAGGTTTCGTTGTGCGGGTATGCGTAGACGTCGATTCCTGCCTGCGGGAGGAGATCGGAACGCGATCCCGCTTCTGCCTGGCGGATCACCGGCTCTTCAAGGAACGGGGCTGCTGCGGCGGCGATCCCGAACTTCGCGCCAAACTCACCGAAGGTGAGGTGCTGGCTGCGACGGGAGATCAGCGAGTGGACGGCGGAATCCCAGAACGAGGTCGCCCCGCCGTTCGCGAGCAGGATCTCGTATCCCTCGGGTGCCCGGAACAGGTCGAGCAGGCCGGAGCGGATGCTGCCCACGAGATCCTTCACGGGAGCCTGACGGTGCGAGGTGCCGAGCACCGAAGGCTGGAGGCTCGACAGGAACGCGAGCTGTTCGTCACGAATCTTCGAGGGCCCGCAGCCGAAACGACCGTCTGCGGGGATGAGTGATGAAGGGAGTTCAATGGCGGCCATAAGGCCAATTCTAGAGAGTAAAGGGGGCGCACATCGCCATACGACCCCGCGATTCCGGCCTGTGTGGCGTAATCCTTGGCTCGGCTGGCTGGACTCTTGCGTGAGGAGAGGCGCGAGATGTCGTAAGCTGGGGCTACGCAGACGGCTGGTGGGGTATACATTGACGGATCTGATTGACACTACCGAGATGTACCTTCGAACAATCCTCGAACTCGAGGAAGAAGGCATCGTGCCGCTGCGCGCGCGCATCTCTGAGCGCCTGAGCCACTCAGGGCCGACGGTTTCGCAGACAATTGCGCGCATGGAGCGCCTCGGCCTCGTCGTCGTCACCGACGACCGGCAGCTGGAGTTCACCGAGGAAGGCCGCGCTCGCGCGATCCGCGTCATGCGGAAGCACCGGCTGGCCGAGCGGCTACTCGCCGATGTCATCGGACTCGAATGGGAGTTCGTGCACGAAGAGGCGTGCCGCTGGGAACACGTGATGAGCGAGCAGGTCGAGCTGAAGCTGCTGAGCATCCTCGATCGCCCCACGGTGTCGCCCTACGGCAACCGCATTCCGGGGCTTGAAGAGCTCGGCGTTCGACCCGCACCGGCAACCGACCGCAACCAGCTCGGCATTACCGAGTGGCTCGCGCAGCCACACGCTCCGGCACGGGCGACGATCCGCCGCCTTGCTGAGCCCGCACAAAACGAGCCGGAGCTCCTCGCGCAGCTCTCGGCAGCTGGGGTGCTCCCCGGCAACACAGCTTCTTTCACCCGCACCGGCGACGTTGTTCGAGTCGAGGTGGAAGGGAACAGTGATGCTATCGACATTCCCGTGGAGATGGCGGCACACATTTTCGTCTCATAGATGAGGCGGCGTCTGAGGTCTGTATTTCTTAGACGTTCGAAATCGCCCTATTTTGGCGAGCCCATGAACATATGGAGCTGATACCCCGAGGAGACAGCATTGTCACTTCCCACGCCTGAGGCGCACCTAGGCGCCGTACTTGAAGCTGTTGAACATCGTAACCAGGGAGAGCCCGAATTCCTTCAGGCCGCCCGCGAGGTGCTCGAAACACTGGCACCCGTGCTCGAAGAGCACCCGGAGTACATTGAGGGCGGGATCCTCGAACGACTTGTTGAGCCTGAGCGGCAGATCCTGTTTCGCGTGCCCTGGGTCGACGACCGCGGCAAGGTGCAGGTCAACCGCGGCTACCGCGTGCAGTTCAACGCAGCGCTCGGCCCCTATAAGGGAGGACTGCGTTTCCACCCGAGCGTGAACCTCTCGGTGGTGAAGTTTCTCGGATTCGAGCAGGTCTTCAAGAACGCGCTCACCTCGCAGCGCATCGGCGGTGGCAAAGGCGGTTCAGACTTCGACCCCGCAGGCAAGAGTGACGCTGAGGTGATGCGGTTTTGCCAGGCCTACATGACTGAGCTCGTCCACTACATTGGCGAGCACACTGACGTACCCGCGGGCGATATCGGTGTGGGGGCCCGCGAGATCGGGTTCCTCTTCGGGCAGTACCGCCGTCTCACGCACCGCTACGAGTCCGGCGTGCTCACCGGCAAAGGCAAGGGCTGGGGCGGTGCCGAGGTGCGTACCGAGGCAACCGGCTACGGTGCAGTCTTCTTTGCTGAGGAGATGCTCGCGCGCGCCGGCGAGGGCGTCGCGGGGCGCCGTGCAGTTGTGTCTGGATCGGGCAACGTCGCGATCTACGTCATTGAGAAGGTGCAGCAGCTCGGCGGTCGCGCGATCACGGCGTCTGATTCGAGCGGCTACATCGTCGACGAAGCCGGAATCGACGTCGACCTGCTGAAGCAGGTCAAGGAAACTGAGCGCGCGCGAATCTCCGAATACGCTGAGCGTCGCCCGAGCGCGCACTTCGTCGAGGGCGGCAGCGTCTGGGACGTGCGCGGTGAACTTGCGTTCCCCTGCGCGACTCAGAACGAGCTCGATGCGGCCGGCGTCCGGGTGCTGCTGAAGAACGGTGTCGTCGCCGTCGCCGAGGGCGCGAACATGCCGACCACTCCGGAGGCTATCGAACTGCTGCAGAGCGCCGGGGTGCTGTTTGCGCCCGGTAAGGCCGCGAATGCCGGCGGTGTTGCGACGTCTGCGCTGGAGATGAGCCAGAACGCTGCGCGCTCGCGCTGGGACTTCGACAAGAGCGAGAACCGCTTGCACGAGATCATGCGTGACGTGCACGAGCTCTGCTACTCCGCGTCCGAACGCTACGGCAAGCCCGGAGACTACGTGCTCGGCGCAAACTCAGCGGGCTTCGTCACCGTCGCCCAAGCAATGCTCGAGCAGGGCGTGATCTAAAGGTCCAGTTTCAGTCCGTAACCGAAGCGTGACAATTTCGTGATGTTCGGTTAGGCTTGTCCAAGTCTTAGCTTCACGGCCGTTTCAGGGCCGTAAATAAGCGCCAACGTGAGGTAGATATTTCGTGAATCAGCAGCCAGGTACCGAGGTCGTAGCTGCGACCGCACCCGCAGCATCGTCCAAGGTAAAGGTCAAGAAGATCGCACGTGTGGGCGGCGCAGCCGTGTTCACCTTCGCAATGTTCGGAACGCTGGCCCTCCCGGCCTACGCGTTCAACGAGCCGGAGGCTCCGGCCGCAGTAGTCGCCGAGACGCAGACGATCAAGATTACTGCTGGCCCTTCGCTCGTCAAGATGGACAGCGTGCCGCTCGAGGTCGACACCACCGTCGCCGAGAAGGAAGAGCGCGAAAAGCTGCTCGCCGAGGCTGAGGAGCGCGCAAAGCAGCTCGAGGCTGCGAAGGCTGACGCCAAGGGCGATGCAAAGGCTGCTGCTCCGGCAGCTCCCGTAGTTCCCGCAGGCGAGGGCGCAAGCGGCCTCGTTGCCGCAGCGCTTGCGCAGGTGGGCGTGAGCCAGGACTGCACCGACCTCGTGCAGAACGCTCTTGCAGGCATCGGCCTGGTTGAGCGTCGCGACGCAGGTGGCTACGACCACGGCGTGAACGACTTCAGCCGCTACGGCGCGACCGTGAGCTACGAGCACGGCGTGACCGCACTCGCACCCGGCGACATCCTTGTCTGGCCGGGCAACCCGCACGTCGCAGTGTACGCTGGCGGCGGCCAGGCAGTGCACGGCGGCTGGAGCGGTGGCACCACCGTTGTCGACGAGATCAGCGTCTGGGGCCAGTACCCCTCGCAGGTAGTACGCATGAGCTAATAAGCTCATTGTGAGAAGGGGCGCAGCTTTCGGGCTGCGCCCCTTTTTTGTGCGCCCGGCCCGCCGCCCCCACTGCCCCGTTTTATCTACTCCGACCCTTCCGCGGGCCGTATAAGGCTCTTCCCGGCGCACACGGGTCGGAAAGGCTGTTTCGCAGCTGCGGATGGCCGCTCTCGTGTTCGGGTGGCAGGGAGGCCTTTGCGGCCGCGAGAGGCCCCAGAGCGGCCTGAGGCCGAGAGCTTTCTCCTGGCCGCGGGCCGCGGGTGCCAGGCTACGGGCGGCGAGGCGGCGATGCTGCGAGGCGGAGGATCGCGGAGTTTCCTCAACGCCCCTCTTTTTCTATTCCGAGTGTTGTGCGGGCAGATTTGGAGTCGGAATAGATTAAACGGGGCAGTTGGGCGGGGGCTCGAGTGCGCTAGACTCGTTGCTTGGCGCCGTCTCGGCGCAGCCGGCCTTGGTAGCTCAGTGGATAGAGCGCTTCTCTCCTAAAGAAGATGTCGGAGGTTCGATTCCTCTCCAGGGCACTCCAAGCTTCACGAGCCCCGGCTCGCAGGTCTTCCCACGCATTTCAGTCAGCGCACGGCCCCACGCGGCGGGCTGCGCAATCGACGAAATCTTCGCAGCAAACTCTGACAAGCCTTCGTGGCGATTTTGTCATACAGTTGTCTCTAATGTTGCGAGGCTGAGACTGCGGCTGGAGCTGTGGCTGAGGCGCGAACTGCGCTGGCCCATTCGGGTCGCGAGCCCCGCATCGGTAGCTGCTCAAGGCGGAGGAGTGTCGAAATGGATATTACGCGTGCACTGGCAGTGCTCGACGACGCGGCCAAGGTGTTGGATGAGGCGGTCGGGGCGTTGCCGCCCCGCCGCTGGCTGCGGCCCACCCCCGCAAGGGGGTGGAATATCTCCCACCAGATCGGGCACCTCGCCTGGAGTGATGCAATGGCGCTGCAGGCGCTGCGGCAGGATCCCGCGTTTGCGCAGTCCGTCGGTCGGATGGAGACTGACGGGGCGAGCGGGTTTGTCGACCGTGGCGCGCGCGAGCGAGCAGCTGTGCCCGTGCCGCAGCTGCTCGAGGAGTGGCGGGCAGGCAGGGAGGCGCTGCGTGAGGCGCTCTCGCGGGCTGCGCCCAAGCAGCGCATCACGTGGCTGGGGCCTCCCGTGCTACCTCGGACCATGGTCGCCGCACGGACGGTCGAGACCTGGGCCCACAGCCTGGATGTGTTCGACGCGCTCGGGGAGGAGTTGCCGGATCCGGCGGCGTTGCCCACGGTGGCGCGCATGGGGATCCGGACGCGCGAGGCGTCGTTCCGTGCGCGGCGGATCCCACTGCCCGAGCGCCCGGTGCGAGTGGAGCTGGAGCTTCCCGGTGGCGAGAAGATGGCGTTCGGCCCGGAGGGCGCCCCCGAGCGGGTTGTCGGGGCGGCGTGGGGCTTTGCCGCGGTGGTGACGCAGCGCAGGAATGTCGCGGACGTCGAGCTGGAGGTCGCCGGCGAGGGGGCTGCCAGGTGGATGCGGATCGCGCAGGCCTTCGGCGGGGTTCCGACAAATGGCCCTCGGCCGGGGGAGCGGCTCGCCTGGCACGCGCACTAGCGCGGAGCGAAGTCGCGGGCGCAACTCGCGAAAATAAACGAATACTTGCGCAAGTGATTGAGTGTCGATAGTGTTGGGAGTGCGCTTCGTTCGGTGAGGCTCTTGCATGAACACAGGCCACTGATCTGACGACATCGAGAGATGCCCAAGGTTAGGACAGGCACCCTCGGCTTAAGGGGGTCGCCCAAGGTGGCTGCACCACGACTACGTCATGCAATGCCGAAGCTCTGACATGGAAGCGCGTTTCCCGAGCCCACGGGCTCATTTGGCGTGCCCTGAGAGGAACAAGCGGTATGCGCACAGCACTGTACGAACCAACCCTGCCGGTGAGGGCGGGATCCCTCGCAGAACGGGAGCCCGGGCCCGATTGGCCCGTGACGCAGGTGCTCCCCGCGGGCGGCCCGATCAGGTGGCGGAGCAAATTCTTTGCGGCCCCGGCCCCGGCGCGAGCGCACAAGCGGCGCGCGACCAGGTATGAGCGGTTCACGACGCGAATGGTGCTGGTGAGCAGCCTCATCATGCTCGGTGTCACCGCCGTGCTGCACGGGATCAACTACGACCTCGAGACGAAGACCTCCTCGACGTCAGGCACTCACGGCAGCTTTTACAAGGACGAGGGATAGCCAGCGCCAGAGCCGCGCCGGGATCAGTCAAATCAGGAAGTGAAACCAATGAATAATGAGCACGGAACAGCCACGCTCGAGGTCGGCGTTGAGTCGCTGAATGGCGGGCGCTGGCAGCGCGTGCGGGGCGAAAACCCGCGGGCATACACGGAGCTTCGCGAGGCGCACGGCGTGGACTTTCAAGACGCTGCCGCTGTTGCCTTCAACACGCAAAACGGCTTTAGCTACCTCCCGGTGTCATACGTGGCGCACACCGATGGGGGCTACAACACGGTTCGCATCATGGTCGCCGTCGGCGAGAGCAGCGTCGTCACTGTCGAGCCGAGCGGGTCAGCCGCCGCGCTCGATCTCGCTCACGCACGAATGGAGCGCGACGGCCGTGAGAATGACTCAGCGGTGGAGATCGCGGCGAGCCTCCTGCAGGCCATCGCGGATACTACAGATGAGCTCGTGAGCGCGATGAGTCACGGAACCGAGCGCATGATGATGGAAACCGGTGCAATTCTCGAGAGCCTCGAGGCGAAGAAGTCGCGCGAGTTCGGCGTGAGCGATGTGACGTTCACGCAGCAGGAGCTCGCCGATATGGAATCGCTCCTTTCGCACTGCATGGAAAGCCAGCTCGCGCTCGCCGAGGCGGCGAGGCACTTGCGCGCGAAGATGTGGGGCCTGGGGCTCGCAACTCGCACCGACCTCGGTCGGCTGATCGAAGACATCGAGGCGATCGAGCCGCACATCGAGTTCGTGCACGACCGTGTTCGCCTGCTGCAGCAGACAAACAACCTGGCGCTGAACGTCAAGCAGAACCAGATCATCAAGGTGTTCTCCGTGGTGACCGCGGTGTTCCTGCCGGTCATGCTGCTATCGACCTACTACAGCATGAACTTCGAGCACATGCCGATCCTCGGCTGGCAGTACGCCGAGCCGATGATCATCGTGCTCAGCTTCATCTTCGCGCTCGCGCCGCTGATCTATGTGCGGCGTCGCGGCTGGCTGCGCTAGGCCAAATTTTTCACACCTCTAGACAAGGAATGACCAATGTCAGTTAAGAACCAGGACGATATTCAGCAGTCGAACTCGGCGTATTCGGCGGACCAGTCGAACCCAGTTGCCTGGAGTTCACGCATCGACGTTCACCACCTGGGTGGCGACATCGCCGCAGAGCCCGCAGCGGGCAGCGAGAACTTCCGCAAGCGTGGCAGCTCGAAGATTGAGAAGGAGATTATCTGGGCCGTTGTCGTGCTCTACGCCGGCATCATCGCGTGTTTCGCGGGCCTGCACCTGTTCGGGCTCACGCTCGGGTAACCCACCCATAGTTTTTGGATCGGGGCGCCACGCGCCTCGGTCTCCCAGTTGAAAGTGTGACCATGCAAGAGAACACAGTTAGTGGCGCGCAGGTAGACGCGCACCAGCTTCCCCGACACGGCTGGCTGAGGGTCCGTGCGTCTGACCAGATCATGCTCGCGAACATTCACCGCCAGTACGGCCTGAATCTCACGCGCCCGGTGCGGCACGCGGTTGAGGAGCAGAGCTTCGTGCTGTTGCCCCTCGACCTGCCGCTGCCTGACCGCGACGCTGACGCGCACGAGGGCACCTCGTTTTCGTCGGCGCAGATCCTCATCGCCTTCACGCCGGAGCTGCTCATCACCGTTGAGCCTGATCACCCGATTGAGGCGCTGCGGCGCGCACAGGATCTGCTTGCCAGGAGCGACGAGACCCCGGCGAGCCGGGATGCACTCATCGTCATTCTCGAGGAGCTCAACGACGCGACGCAGGAGACGGTAGCCCAGATCTCGCAGGTGCTCACGCAGCTCGCGGGGCAGGCGGTCGACAGCAGTGGCGGCTTTAAGCTCGAGGGCCGCCAGGTTGGTGTCGCAGACATCGCACAGACGGCGGTGCTGCTCGGCGGGGCTGAGGAGCTCATCGCCCGCACGGTGCAGGGCCAGCTCATGCTCGAGCGGGCGGCCCGGTGGGTGCGGCGCGGTGGCGGCGACATCGAGCTCGACTATTCGACGACGCTCTCGGATATTCAGGGTGGGCGCAGGCACGCCCGCTTTCAGCACGCGAAGGTGCGCAACATTCAGCAGTCGCTGATGACCACCCTCGATCTCAAGCAGAACCAGATCATCAAGGTGTTCACGGTCGTCACCGCAGTGTTCACCCCGCCGACCCTCATCGCCGCCTACTACGGGCAGAACTTCGCGAACATGCCGGAGCTCGCGCTGTCGTGGGGCGAGTGGTTCGTCATGGGAACGACGGCGCTCTTCGCGCTCGTGCCGCTCGCCTATATCAAGCGGAAGGGGTGGTTGCGATGAGCGTGCGCAGCATCACGCGGGAGACGTGGACCCGCGTCTTCCTCGATACGCCGGACGATTTCGAGACCGCCGAGCGCATGGTTGCGAAGCGGATGCGTGACTATGGCGAGGAGTCGGAGACCCGACTGCCCGTGAAGTTCGTCGCAGCTGCCGGGCGCTCCGCCCACGTCTACGAGCTCACGGTTATTGTGGGTGCAGGGCAGATCATCACCGTCGAGCCGGGCGGTGGGATCCCGATGCTGCAGGACGTCGAGGCGCGGTTGCAGTGGTCGGAGCCCAGCGGCGATGGCCACTATGAGGCGTGGTTTGCGATCGTGCAAGCCGGGTTTCAGTCGAGCGCAGACGCCCTCGCGTATGTCGAGTCCGACATCAATCTCGTGCGGGCACCGCTTGCGGCGGCGGCGCGGGCGGCAGAGACCCGAAGCCTCGGGGTGAGCGACCTGCCGCGAGTGAGCGAGATGCTCGTCGACATTGATGATGCGCTCTCGCACATCGCTTCTTCGGCGGCCGGGCTCACGCAGCTCGCCAGGCTGTTGCGGCGTGACGCGCGGAGCCCCGCGTCGGGACTCGCTCGTGCGCAGATCGACGGCCTTGTGCAGCAGGGTGACGCGCTTACGCGGCGCGTCGAGTTCGTGGTGGATCGCCACCGCTTCCTCTCGCAGGGGGTTTCGCAGCAGATCTCGACGAGTGACCTGAATATTGTGAAGATCTTCACGGTGCTCTGGGCGATCCTCATTCCCGGGACGACGCTCATCAACTGGTACGGGCAGAACTACGAGTTCATGCCGGAGCTCAGTTGGGAGTACTCGAGCTGGGTGCAGATTGTCGGGGTGTTCTTCCTTGCGGTGATCCCGATCTACACGGTCAAGCGGGCCGGCCAGCTGCGGTAGCTGGGCTGAGAAGCAGACAGCGGGCGGAGCGACACATCGTCGCTCCGCCCGCTGTCTGCGTTCGGGGGGTTAGCGCCGCCTGCCCCGGGTCAGCGCGAGGGCGCAGAGGATCGCCACCGCGACGCAGATCCCAGCCACTCCGACTGGCACTGAGGCGTCTCCTGGCGTGATGAGCACCGCGACGAGCTCTATGGCCGAAGCGAGTAGCAGCAGCATGGCGACGAAGCCGAGGAGGGATCGCACCCAGAGCCGCGTCGAGGCGCGGACGGGTTGGTGAGTGATGGCGGGGTCGTGCGGCTGGCCGACGATGCCGTCGGTGTTCGCGGGGCGGCCGATGCCGGAGTGTGTCAACCAGATTGAGTGGCGCATGTGTGCCTCCGTTGAAAGAAGTGGGCGGGCTGCGGGCAGCGCGCGTGGGCCCGCGGTGCGGAACCACTTCAATGCTAGTTCATTTGCGCAATCACGCAACTGTGGAGGGGGTGATTGCGGCGTTAACCTGTGGGGCGCGCTCCTGGCGGGCCCTGATCCTCCGGCCCGGCCCCCTCTGGGTCAGCCCCCTCAGGGCCCAGCAGCGCGCTCAGCCCCGTCGCAACCTCCGACAGCACGAGCTCATCGGTGTCCGCATCGAAGTCGAAGAGCTCGCCGTAGCGCCCCCAGTCGATCGCGAGGGTGAGCTGGCGATCCGCGTCGCGTTCGTTGAAGCCGCGGCGCAGCAGATCGCGGAAGAAGTCCGCGCGGAGCGTGCCGGTGTCGCTGTTCTCGAGCGCTTTCACGATCGTGCGCACGAGTGGCGCGTGGGCGACCGCGAGCTCCGCGAAGCTGGTCTTGCTCTCGTGGATCCCCGCCCAGTGCCAAGCGAAGCCTGCGTCGGTGATGAAGCTCTGCGCGCCATCGACAGTGAGGAGCCCGAGCATGCTCGCGGCGTCGACGAGCGGCAGCAGATCGTCGATGTCGAACGAAAGCTCGTCTGCGAGATCGGGGAGATCAGTCTGCCCGCCGTGGGCGACCACGATCTCGATGAGCCCTGCGAGCCCACCACTCGTCGCCTCTGGCAGCGGGTGGGTGAGCGGGCCAGGCGGCGCGCCGGCGGCCTGTGACCCCTCTGGCTTGCCGGTGAGCAGCGCGTAGAGGTGATCCACCGCCGATTGGAACGTCGGGCTGCGCTTGTCGCGTGGCCGGGGAACGTGGATCGGGATCTCCGCCTGGATCGACCCCGGCGTGCCCCCCAGCACGAGCACCCGGTCCGCGAGCTGCACGGCCTCCTCGATGCTGTGCGTCACGATGCAGATGCTCTGGCCCGCGAGCTCGCGCTCTCCCCACACCTTCATGAGCTCGCTGCGGAGGTTCTCGCCGGTGAGCACGTCGAGCGCCGAGAACGGCTCGTCCATGAGCAGGAGATCTGGCCGCTGCACGAATGCCCGCGCGAAGCCGACGCGCTGCGCCATGCCGCCCGACAGCTCCCGTGGGTACGCCGTTTCGAAGCCGTCGAGCCCGATCGCGTCGATCGCGTCGACCGCCCGCTGCGTGCGCTCGGCCCGAGGCACGCCCGCGGCGCGCAGCCCGAGCTCGACGTTCTCGAGCACGGTGAGCCAGGGCATCAGCGCGAACGACTGAAACACCATGGCGACCGCGGGGTCTGCCTGCTCGAGCGGCACGCCGCGGTAGCGCACGTCGCCAGCTGACGGCGGGATGAGCCCCGCGAGCACGCGCAGCAGCGTCGACTTGCCAGAGCCTGACCTGCCGAGCAGCGCGACGATCTCGCCCTCGCGAATCGTGAGGTTCACCCCCTCGAGCACCCGCAGGCTGCCGCCGTCGGCCGAGGCAAACGACTTCGCAACGCCCTCGGCGCTCACGAGGACGCGGCCGGGCGGTTGAGTACTGAATACGTGTGTCATAGGAGATCCTTCAGCGCCATCATGCCAGTGAGAACCGGGTTTCGGCGAGCCGGTACAGCCTGCGCCAGAGCAGTCGGTTGGTGGCGACGACGAGCACGCTCATCACCGCGACGCCGACGAGCACCCGCCCGGTGTCGCCGTGAGCGGTCGCCTCGGCGATGTACGCCCCGAGCCCCGCCGCCGTGAGTGTCGTGTCGCCGTAGCTCACGACCTCCGCCACGATCGACGCGTTCCACGCGCCGCCCGCCGCGGTGAGCGCGCCCGTCACCCAGCTCCCGAAGATCGCGGGCCCGTAGAGCGTGCGCCAGGTGAGCGCGGGGCCGAGCCGAAGGCTGCGAGCGGATTCGCGCAGGTCGATCGGGATTGCTGCAGCCCCGGCGATCACATTGAAGAGGATGTACCACTGCGAGCCGAGCGCCATGAGCAGGATGCCGCCGATATCGAGGCTCACCCCCGTCGCCATGAGCGCGAGCGCGAACAGCGGAAACAGAAAGTTCGCGGGGAAGCTCGCGAGCACCTGCACGATGGGCTGCGCGAAGCGGGTCACGCGCGGGCTCAGGCCGATCCATACGCCGATCGGCACCCACACGAGGGTGCCGAACACGAGCACCACGAGCACGCGGGCGAGCGTCACGAGCCCGAGGCCCGCGGTCACCGCAAACTGCTCGAGGCCGACGTCGCGCGCGACGAAGCCGAGGGCGGCGATGAGCCCCCACACGAGCAGCGCGATGCCCGCGACGGCTCCGAGGGTGCGGCCCCAGCGAGGCACCCGTTGCGCTGGGCGGCGTCGCCGCCTCCCGGTGCGCCCGAGCACCCGCATCATGCGGTCGAGCGCCTCGCCGATCGGCCGGGTGAGGGTCGCGAGCGCTGCGGGGACCGCCGAGCGCCTGAGTAGATCGTAGACGACGCTCGTCTGCGGGTCGGCGGTGTCGGTGTCTCCGAGCCTGAACCGTTCGGCCCACGCGGTGAGCGGCCGCCAGAACACGAAGTTCACGCCGATCACCAGCAGCACCATTACCGCCGCGGCAAGCAGGAGGAGGTCGATTCTGGCATCGTCGGAGGCTGCGGCTGCGAACGATCCTATGCCCGGAAGTGCATACTCACGCTGCCCCACGGTCAGCACCTCGGAGGCGATGAGGAAGAACCACCCGCCGCCAAAGCTCATCATCCCGTTCCAGACAAGGGGGAAGGCCCCGGAAGGTGCGTCGAGCTTCCAAAACCGCTGCCACCGAGTGAGGCCCATCGCGCGCGCCGCCTCATCGAGGTCGCGGGGCTGAGAGATGAGCGACTGGTAGAACGCGAAGGTCATGTTCCACACCTGGCTCGTGAAGATCGCGAAGATTGCGGCGCTCTCGAGGCCGAGAGCCGATCCCGGAAACAGGGCAAGCCAGAGGGGCAGCGTGACCGCGAGAAAGCCGAGCACGGGGACAGACTGCAGCACGTCGAGGATGGGGATCATGATGCGTTCTGCCCCGCGGACCCGCGCGGCGATGGTTGCATACACGAAAGAGAATATGACTGAGAACGCGAGCGCGATGAACATGCGTAGGAGCGATCGGCCTGCGTAGTACGGCAGGAGTGCCGGGTCCGTGGAGACGGCGGCCGGAGCAGTCGCCTCATCGAACGGCGCTGCGAGATCCGGCGAGATCTGCGACACCGCCCAGAACGCGACGAACAGGCCTGCAAAGATCACGATGTCGGCGAGGCGGCTGCGTGCTCCGCGAGCTGGAGCGGGCTGGCGGCGCTGCGGAGAGGTGGGGATCGCTTCGATGGCCGACTCCTGTCTCTCGAGTGTGCGGGCAGCGGATTCTCGGCGCGTCCCCAGCCTATGACATGCAATAACTTGCGCAAATTGCAGAATGAGGGAGTATTGATGGATGGACGAACACGATTTAGCCAGCCCCGCCGCACTGCCCGAGATCACCGACGCGCAGCTGCACGCAGCCGCGTTGACGTTCGACATGCTCTCGACGCCGACCAGGCTACATCTCGTCTGGCTCCTCGCGGCGGGGGAGTACGACGTCTCGACCCTTGCCGAGCGGGCACACGCGAACGTGCCAGCCATCAGCCAGCACCTCGCGAAGCTGCGGGCGGCGGGCATCGTCGCCGCGCGCCGCGACGGCCGCCGTCAGCTCTACCGGGTCGAGGATCCCCACATCCTCGCCGTCGTCGCCCAGATGTTCAGCCACATCGCGCCGGACGGCACGCTTGCTGCTGAGTCCGACGAGCGACGAGCGCCGCGCGCACCCCGCTTCGCGGTGGCCGAACAGCCCGTGGGCTAACTCGCCCCCTGCGGCGGGTGCGCGAGCAGTTCGACGCGCTCGGCAAGGTAGGCCGCGAGCGTCTGAGCGCCGTCGAGCGGGGCTCCCGCTCGCCAGCGCACCCGCAGCTCCCCGCCGACAACGCCGAGCGGGAGCTCCGGGGCGAGCGACGCGAGCGACTCCTCGTCGAGCGCCACGGGCAGCGCATCGAAGTTCACCGCGGTGCCCTCGGGGTAGCCGCCGTGCAGCGCGGCAGCTGCAATGTCGCGCCGCTCCTCGCGTGACACCGACTGGTTGCCCGGGTAGGGCCGCACCGCTGAGCGCGTTGCCCGGCCGGCGACGAAGAGCGTCGGGGTGCCCGGGTCGGCCCCGACCAGGAGCGTGCCCAGCCGCCAGACCTCGCCGAGTGGCCGCATCGAGGCCTTTCGGCGAATCAGTAGCTTTCGGCGCTCGGGCACAAACACCGCAAGCGCCTCGGGCGCGACGTGCGCCGCCCGCAGCCTCTCGGCCGCCTCGCGCACGGCCGCGGTCACGCCAACAACTAGCTCACTCACGAAGCTAAGTGTAGGCACCCGGCGAGGTCTAGTCTTGGGAAGATGCAGAGTCAGCCCAATCGGTCAGCCACAATTCGCGCCATGCTTCTCGTGCTTGTGGGCTCGATCGGCCTGCAGGCTGGCGCGGCGATCTCGCTGACGCTGTTCCCCACGCTCGGCGCGGCAGGCACGAGCGGGCTGCGGATGCTCCTCGCCGCCGTGATTATGCTCGCGCTGTTCCGTCCGCGGCTGCGCGGCAGAAGCCGCGCAGAGTGGCTCGGGATCGTGCTGTACGGAGCCGCGATGGCGGCGATGAACCAGCTGCTGTACCAGGCGATCGACCGGTTGCCGCTCGGGGTCGCGACGACGCTTGATTTCCTCGGACCGTGCATGGTCGCGTTCCTCGCCTCCCGCAGGCTTCGCGAGGGCCTACTCGCGATCGCCGCGTTCGCGGGAGTCGTGCTCATGGCAGGCTTCGGCGGGCCGTTCGACCCTGTCGGAATAGTCTGGGGCCTCCTCGCCGGCGCGAGCTTCGCGGGCTACACGGTGCTCGCGCCGAGGGTCGGGCAGGCTGGCGGCGGGCTGCAGAGCGTCGCGCTCTCGCTCGGTGCCGCAGCGATCTTCACGCTCCCGTTCTCGGTGCCAGTGATCGCGCTGCCGACCCTGCCCGAGTGGGGCCTCCTCACCCTGTCGGCGCTTCTCGGCACCGCGCTCGCGGTGTCAGTCGATACGATCGCGGGAAGGCTCACCTCGGCGCGGATACTCGGGGTGTTCTTCGCCTTCGACCCGGTCGTCGGAACGATCATCGGTGCCCTGTTCCTCGACCAGCTACTCACGCCGGCGGCCTTCGCCGGTATCCTGCTTGTTGTGATCGCAGGAGCAGGAATCGTATGGTCAGCCGGCCGGAGCGCGGCAGCAGAGGCGAGCGCGCAGCCGGCGGCTCCGGCGACCGAGTCGCTCGAGATTGAACGCAAGTACGAGGTTGCGGCCGACAGCGAGATCCCGCAGGCCGAGGCATTCGCCGCCGTCGGACTGAGCCTCGGTGATCCCGAGACCCACCACATGCACGCGCGCTACTACGACACCGCGGACGGAGCGCTCGCTCGGAGCGCAGTCGCTATGCGGGTGCGCGAGGGCGGGGCCGACGAGGGTTGGCATGTGAAGGCGAAGGGTGCCGGCGGCACCCGCGAGCTGCACTGGCCGCTCGCTGCAGAGATGCCAGCGGGGCTCATCGAGGAGCTCCGGGGGTGGATCGGCGACGCCGCCGAACACGTGCAGCCCATCGCCGAGCTGCGCACCGAACGGCGCATCGTTCGCCTGGTCAATGAGTCGGGCGTCGAAGTTGTCGAACTCGCCGACGACAGGGTGCGGGCGAGTGATCTGCGCCAGGGCTCGGGGGAGGGCAGGGTGGATCGAGCCTGGCGCGAGTGGGAAGCCGAACTCATGCAGGGCGCCGATGAGGCGTGGCTTGACCGGGCCGGCGAAGTGCTCGAGGGCGCTGGGGCCTACGTGTCACCCAGCAGCGCGAAGATCGCGCGCGCGACCGGGACGCTTGTGGCGCTCGCCGAACGACGGGGTGCTTCGGCGGCGATGATCGCCCAGTTGCAGGAGATGGACAGGGTAGATCAAGCTGCCGCGCGTAGGCTGAGCACATGAGCAAGTCGTCGAAGCCGAAGAACAGCGCGCAGGGCAAGGGTAAGGGCGAAGAGCCCACGCCCGAGGCTCGCCGGAAGCAGGTGCTGCTCGGCCTCGCGGTGGGCGCGGTGATGGGCGGAGTGCTCTGGTACTTCACGCAGTTCTGGATGTGGTTCCCCTCAGGACTCGCTGTGGGCCTCGCGACCGGCGTCATCATGAAGCCGCCGGCGAAGTAACCCCCTCCTTGCGCCGGGCACCAGCCGGGCGACGTCAGGAGCCGCCCTCGCGATCCTGAGTGTTCGCTGTATGATGGACGCTTGGTTGCGTGCCTGGAGGGGCGGACGCGCGGCTCGCAGAGACTGCCCGCCCCGAAGGAGCCCCTATGGCGCTGCCCTGGAAGCTGCACGGCGACGGAAAAACCGTTGCGCAAGACGCGATCGTTCTGCCCGAGGAGCGCCTGAGCTGGCCTCGTACCATCGGCTTCGGTGCGCAGCACGTGGTCGCGATGTTCGGTGCGACCTTCCTCGTGCCGCTCATCACCGGCTTCCCGCCGACCGCGACGCTCTTCTTCTCAGGGCTCGGAACCCTCCTGTTCCTGCTCATCACAGGCAACCGCCTGCCGAGCTACCTCGGATCCTCGTTCGCATTCCTCGCTCCGATCGCGGTTGCGACCGCCGGCTTCGACTACGGCGACGTCGCCGGTCTCGCCCGCGCCTCCTTCGCGATCATCGCGATGGGCGTGCTCGTCGCCCTCGTCGGCATCGCGGTGCAGCGCTTCGGCACCGGCTGGGTGAATGCGCTCATGCCGCCCGTCGTCATGGGCGCCGTTGTCGCGCTCATCGGTTTCAACCTCGCGCCCGCCGTGAAGAACAACTGGTTCGGCAACCCGGCCTCGAACCCCGACGTGAACCAGGGGCTGCACTCAACCGCAGCGCTCATCACGATCGCTTCGATCCTGCTCATCACCGTGCTCTTCCGCGGCCTCATCGGCCGCCTCTCGATCGTCCTCGGCATGGTTGTCGGCTACGTCGCGGCCTCGTTCATGGGGATCGTCGACTTCGAATCAGTGAAAAGCGCTGCGTGGATCGGCTTGCCCGAGTTCCACCTCCCCGCGAACCCGTTCAGCGACCCCTCGCTCTGGGGCCTGCTGCCTGCGTTCCTCCCCGTCGTGCTCGTGCTCATCGCCGAGAACGTCGGCCACGTGAAGAGCGTCGGCCTCATGATCGAGCGCGACCTCGACCCGGTGACCGGCAAGGCGCTCCTCGCTGACGGCGTCGCGACCGTGCTCGCCGGCTTCGGCGGAGGCGTCGCGACCACCACCTACGGTGAGAACATCGGCGTCATGGCTGCGACCCGCGTCTACTCGACGGCCGCATACTGGGTCGCAGGCATCATCGCGATGCTGCTCAGCTTCTCGCCGAAGGTTGGCGCGCTCATCTTCTCGGTCCCGGCAGGCGTGCTCGGCGGCGTGACCGTCGCCCTCTACGGCCTCATCGGCCTCATCGGCGTGAAGATCTGGATCGACAACAAGGTCGACTTCTCGAAGCCCATCAACCAGTTCACCGCAGCAATCGCGCTCATCGTCGGCATCGCCGACTTCAGCCTGCAGCTCGGCGACGTGATGTTCAACGGCATCGCGCTCGGCACGATCGCAGCGGTCGGCGTGTACCACCTCATGCGCGCCGTCGCCCGCGCGCGCGGCACCGCGGTCGATACCGCGATCATCCGCTAACCCGCCCGCCGCGCTGTGACTTCGCCGCCCCACCTCCGGGGACTCGGCGAAGTCACAGCTACGACGCGCGAGGAAACACCGTGATAATGCCGGGAAATTCAGGTCCCACGGCTTAGGGTGGCGGTGTGTGGAGTGTGGAACGACGTAGGCGACCCGAATCACAGGGAAGCGCCCAAGCACCGGATACCGCCGAAGCGGCGGAGCCGGTGAACAGTCACGCGCTCGGAGGAGGGATCGGGGTGGACCATCTTGATCAAGAACTCGGCGGACCAGTCGCCGTCGTAAACCCCTTCGCTGAGGAGCAGGCGGCGTGGCTCGAAGAGCTCGCCGCAATCGGCGGGCGAAATCCGCTGCTGCACTTCGAGGATCATCCCGCGAACCGCATCGAGCTGTCGTCGACCCACCCCGGCGGGCTGCCGCAGTTTATTTCGGGCAACAAGATCTTGCTCTCCGCGCTCATCCGAGACGACCTCGCCCTGCGACACGCACGCGCCGCCGCGGCCCGCGTCACCGATAAGGCCGTCGAGATGCGCACGATGCGCGGCCTCGAAACGGTGAACCTCGCCGTCGGCCTCGCGAAATGGAGCTTTGAGGGAACCGAGTACACGGCTCCCGTCTTGCTCCGGCCGCTCGCCATCCGGCGCTACGGCCGCGACTTCGAGCTCAAACTCAAGAACTTCCCGGTCGTGAACTCCGAACTCATTCGCGCGCTCCGCGACCAGTTCGGCATCACGATCGACGCACGATCCCTCATCGAACTGTCGCAGGCAGAGGGCGTCTTCAAGCCGCAGCCCGTGATCGACCGGCTGCGCCAGATGGTCGCCGGCGTCCCCGAGTTCGTGGTGCAGCCACGCCTCGTCGTCTCCTCGTTCCACAACATCTCGCAGGGCATGCGAGCAGACGCGGTGCGGCTCGATACGCCGATCCTCCAGGCGATTTGCGGCAGCGAGCCCGCGAAGCGCCAGCTTGCCGACAACTACCACCCGGTGAACCCGGTGTCGCCAGACGTCGCAGCCCCCGAGACCGACCGCTGCCTGTACGACTCAGACCCCGAGCAAGACGACGTGCTCGCGCAGATCGACGCCGGCCAGTCCATCGTCGTGCGCCAGCTGCCCGGCACCGGTGGCACCCAGACCGTCGTCAACGCGATCGGAAACCTCGTACGCGACGGCAAGCACGTGCTCGTGGTGACGCCGCGCCGATCCTCCATCGACGGCATCACCCACAGGCTCACCCGCGCCGGACTCCCCGGCCTCGCGGTGACGCCCCGCCGCCTCCGCCGCAACCTCGTCGAGTCGATCAGCCGCAACGAGAACGCCTCTGCCGAACAGATGCGCGACGTCGACGAAGCGCTCGTGCGGTTGCGCGGCGTGCTGCTCGACTACCGCGACGCGCTCTCGAAGCCCGACGAGCGCTTCTCCGTGACGCCGCTCGAAGCGCTACGGCGACTCACGAGCCTGTCGCTCGGCGACAACCCGCCGACGACCACGGTGCGGCTCGACGACCAGGCGCTCGGCCAGCTCACGATCGACCGATCCTCTGTCGCCGACGACCTCACCGAGGTCGCCAGGCTCGGCCAGTTCCAATACGGCCCCGAAGATTCGCCCTGGTACGGCGTCGACTTCTCGACAACCGAGGAGGCTCGCGCCGCCTACGGCATCGCCGTGGACCTCGCAGAGTCCCAGCTGCCGCGCCTCATCTCGCTCGCTAACGAGGTCGTCGAACAGACCTCCATGCGCCCCTACGAGTCGATCTCCGAGCTCGGCGTCTACCTGCGCCTGCTCATGGGCGTGCGTGACACGCTCGACCGCTTCACACCCGAGGTGTACGACCGCTCGCTCGCCGAGGTCATCGCGGCGCACGCACCCCGCGGCAGCGACGAAGACATGTCGGCCTCGAACAAGCGACGCCTGAAGAAGCTCGCGCAGGAGTACGTGCGGCCCGGCGTCAGCATCACTGACATGTACTCGCGGCTCGTGCAGATCCAACAGCAGCGCGTGCTCTGGCAGCGCTACACGACGGTCGTCGGCACCCGCCCCGAGGTGCCCCTCGGCATCGCAGACGTGGTGGTCGCGTTCCAGTCCGCTTACCAAGACCTCGACAAGCTCGACGCGGTGCTCAGCACGACCGTTGAGCCGGACCGGCTGAAGAACCTCGACCTGCACGCGCTTGCCGCCCGCGTCTCGGAGCTCGCGAAAGAGTCCGAGGTGCTGCAGAACATCCAGGAGCGCACGACGATCGTCGAGCGGCTCCGCAGCGCCCGCCTCGGCCCGCTGCTCGACGACCTGTCAGCGCGCCACGTGCCCGCAGACGAGGTCGCGGCCGAGCTCGAACTTGCCTGGTGGCAGTCCGTGCTCGAGCGCATGCTGCAGACGAACCCGGCGCTGCTCAGCGCGAACACCGGCGTGATCGAACGCCTCGAAGCTGACTTCCGGCTCGTGGACGACGCCCACGCCGGCGCGAACGGCACGCTGCTTGCCTCGAAGCTTGCAGACGCGTGGCGCGTCGCAGTGCTCGACAACAAACAGGAGGCGCTCGCGCTGCGAGGCCTGCTGCGCAGCGGCTACGCGACGATCGCGGCGCTCGCCCAGGATTCGCCCGTGCTGTTCTCGACGCTCGCGCCCGTGCTCGCGATGTCCCCGTACGAGGTATCGCAGCTGCCCGAGACCGCGCGCTTCGACACGGTGCTGCTCGTCGACGCCGGAGCCACGACGCTCGCCGAGAACCTGGGCGCGATCCGCCGCGCTGACCAGGTCGTCGTCTTCGGCGACGACACCACCCAGACTCCGAGCGTGTTCGAGATCGGTGTGCACAGCCCCGAGGCCGACGAACCCGAGGCCCCCGCACCGCTGCGCTCCGCCCTCGCCGAACTCTCCGAGGTACTGCCAACGCTGAAGCTCACCCGCAGCTACCGCGCGGGCGGCGAAGACCTCACGAACCTGGTGAACACCCGCTTCTACGGCGGCGAGATCAAGTCGCTGCCGTGGGCCGGCAGCTTCCTCGGGCACTCGAGCCTCACCTACGACTTCGTACCCGCAGGCCAGGGACTGCCCGACAAGCAGACCGGAGCGGTTGAGAGCACCGAGGCCGAGGTCGACCGCGTCGTCCAGATGGTGCTGCAGCACGCCGACGAGCGGCCGAACGAGTCGCTCATGGTCATCACCGCGAGCGAGAAGCACGCCGTGCGGGTCTACCGCGAGGTATTGCAGGCGTTCTCGAAGTTCCCGCAGTACCGCGAGTTCCTGCTCGGCGAGCGCGCGGAGCCCTTCGCGGTGCTCACCCTCGAGCAGGCGACCGCGCAGAGCCGTGACCGCGTGATCTTCTCGATCGGCTACGGCCGCACCCCGCACGGCCGCGTACTCTCAAACTTTGGAGCGCTCGGGCGTCCCGGCGGCGAGCACCTGCTCGCGATCGCGATGACCCGCGCGCGCCGCGCGATGACCATCGTCAGCTGCTTCAAGCCCGAAGACCTCGACTCCTCCCGGCTCAAGCACGGTGTCGTCGAGCTCGCTGAACTGCTCGCCTTTGAGCACCCGGAGCCCGAGCCCGTGCTGCTGCCGAGCGAAACCGACCCGCTCATCCGCGAGTTCGCCGACAGGCTCAGCGCCCACGGTGTGACCGTCGCCCTCGACTACCGGGGCGAGATCCCGATCGCTGCGTCATACGGCGACCGCGCAATCGCGATCGACATCGACCTCGGCACCGCGAACTCCACCGAGAGCGGCGCGAGCCTGCGAGAAGCGCTCAGGCTGCGGCCAGCGGTGCTGCGCCGGCTCGGCTGGCACTACCACCGCGTGCAGAGCTTCGACCTGTTCGCCGACCCCGAGGGTGCCGCAGCGCGCATCGCCCGGGTGCTTGGCGTGACTGAGCTCGCCTCCGACGCCGCGTTCCAGTAGCGCGGGGCAGGGAGCATCGCGTGAGCGACGAGACATCAGGGGTGCCTGCGGTGCGCAGGGTGCGGGGTTCCCGGCGGGTGCAGCGTCCGGCACCCGAGGGCGTCGATCCAACGCCGTCCGACCATTCGCTGACCGCGCGGGCTACCGAGGACAAGCCTGAGGGCTGGGGCGGTGCTTCACCAGGCCGCGCGAAGCCGGCGGGCGAGAACGATGACCGCCTGAAGCTCGACAAGCCGCCGCACTGGGGCTGAGCGCCCGCTTGGCCTGTGCGCGCCGCCTGCACGCGCCCCCGTCCATCCAGACACTCCCAATGAGTGGCTCTTCACAATTGAAGGTGTAGACCTCAGCGATGAAGAACGCTCAACAGCCATGACCTCAGCGAGGTCATGGTGTTTTTGCGGTAAAACACTCCTGACTTCGCTGAGGTCATGGCTGTTGAGCGACTCAAGCTGGGTGTGCCCTCGCCTTGGGAAGGTGGTGGTCGTAGCGAGAACGGGCTTCGCCGCGATCCATTGGCGCGGAGGAAACCGACCAGCGCAATCGGGTGCAGTCAGCCGGGTACCGAGCGCGGGTGCCCCGCAGCACTCACCGGAGCCATCCCGCTGCAACACCCACGCGACGGCGTTCGTGCTGGCGGCTGCCGCGGGCGCTTCGCGCCCTTGGCTAACAGGGCAGATGGGTGCGGGGCGTGTGCCTGTCGCAGCTCCCCAGGTGCGTTCGTCGCGTGAGGTAGTTCTGGCCTTTCAGCGAGTGGGGAAATGCCGCACTCGTTACCTCTCCCCGCCGATGCCCTACACCTTCAACGGATAAGAGCCCGATTAATCCT